>DHJV01000006.1 GCA_002404515.1 Lachnospiraceae bacterium UBA4711
TTGGTAGGTTTCTTTCTGAATTTTACAAAAGCAGCTGCTGTATGACCATTCAGGATCGGCACACGAACACATTGGCATGTGATAACAGGCTCCTTGGCTGGAACGATCACGCCGTCCTCAACTTTACCCCAGATACGAAGAGGCTCTTTCTCACTCTTCTCTTCCTCGCCGCCGATATATGGAATAATGTTGTGCTCCATCTCCGGCCAGTCCTTGAATGTCTTTCCTGCTCCGGAAATTGCCTGATACGTTGTTGCAACAACTTCGTATGGCTCAAATTCCTTCCATGCTGTCAGTACCGGTGCGTAAGACTGGATGGAACAGTTTGGCTTTACTGCCACAAAACCTCTTGTTGTTCCAAGGCGCTTCTTCTGGAACTCGATGACCTTCATATGCTCTGGGTTGATCTCCGGAACTACCATTGGCACATCCGGTGTCCAGCGATGTGCACTGTTGTTTGAGACAACTGGTGTCTCCGTCTTTGCATACGCATCCTCGATTGCCTTGATCTCATCCTTGGACATATCAACCGCACTGAACACAAAATCAACCGTTGAAGCAACCTCTTCCACTTCGTTTACATTGTGCACGATCAGCTTCTTAACTGCCTCTGGCATCGGTGTATCCATCTTCCAACGGTCACCAACCGCCTCTTCGTAAGTCTTGCCTGCGCTACGTGGGCTTGCAGCTACCGTCACAACTTCAAACCAAGGATGATTCTCAAGAAGTGAAATAAATCTCTGTCCAACCATACCAGTTGCGCCGAGAATACCTACCTTTAATTTCTCGCTCATTTTATTATCCTCCAACTCTTGTTTACTGAATTACACGTACCTTCAGTACGCCGTCGATACCGGAAATTGACTTTACGGTATCCTCATCTGCTCTCTCTGAAATATCAAATACAGAATAAGCATAATCGCCTCTGGACTTACTTACCATATCAGATACGTTGATACCCTTTGAAGCAAATGCACCAGTAAACTGTGTGATCATATTCGGAATATTCTTGTGGCATACACAGACTCTTGCCTCTGACGAACGCTTACCAGCATCGCAGGCTGGATAGTTCACAGAATTCTTGATGTTACCATTCTCAATAAAATCCATGATTTCCTTAACCGCCATCACTGCACAGTTATCTTCAGACTCCTCTGTGGATGCACCAAGGTGCGGCAATGTGATTACGTTGTCAACACCGGCAATCTTTGCATTTGGGAAATCCGTTACATACTTAGCAACCTTTCCACTTGCAAGTGCCTCGATCATATCGTCATCATTTACAAGAATATCTCTTGCGAAGTTCAGAATCTTCACGCCATCCTTCATCATGGCGAATGCATCTTTGTTGATCATACCCTTTGTAGAATCAAGGGCTGGTACATGTACGGTAATATAATCACATTCTTTGTAAATGTCCTCGACGTTCTTGATATGCTTTACATGGCTGGAAAGTCTCCATGCTGCATCGACAGACACATATGGATCATAACCATACACTTCCATACCAAGACGGAAACCGATGTTTGCTACCTTGGCACCGATTGCGCCAAGACCGATGACACCGAGTTTCTTACCCATAACCTCACAGCCGGCATACTGCTTTTTCTGCTTCTCGACTGCCTTGGCAATATTCTCGTCTGATGCATTTGCCTTTACCCAGTTATAACCACCCATCAAATCTCTGGATGCGAGCAAAAGTCCTGCAATTACGAGTTCCTTTACACCGTTTGCATTTGCACCTGGTGTATTAAATACTACAATTCCTTTCTCTGCGCACTTGTCAAGCGGGATGTTGTTGACACCCGCACCGGCACGTGCAATTGCAAGCAGATTATCAGAAAGCTCTAAGTCATGCATGGCTGCACTTCTGACAAGTACCGCATCCGCTGCTGCAAAATCGTCTACTACTTCATATGTATCATTGAACAAATCCATACCGCAGGCTGCGATCGGATTCAAGCAATTAATCTTAGCCATTTTCTTCTCTCCCTTATTATGAGTTCTTCTCCTCGAAGTCCTTCATGAATGCAACCAGCTTCTCAACGCCCTCGATCGGCATTGCATTATAGATACTTGCACGCATGCCACCGACAGTTCTGTGTCCCTTCAGGTTTACAAAGCCCGCGGCTGTTGCTTCCTTTACGAACTTGGCATCAAGTTCTTCGTTGCCTGTTACAAATGGAACGTTCATCAGAGAACGATCTTCCTTTACAACGGTTCCGTGGAACATCTTAGAAGAATCCAGGAAGTCATACAGGATTGCTGCTTTCTTCTCGTTGTGGATCTTCATAGCGGAAAGTCCACCCATTTCCTTTACCCACTTGAACACAAGACCACAGATGTAAATACCATAGCATGGAGGTGTGTTGTACAAGCTGTCATTGTCCGCCTGTGTCTTGTACTTCAGCATTGTCGGGCAGTAAGTTGGAACATCATCACGGATCAGATCCTCACGGATGATTACAACAACGACACCGGCTGGTCCTACGTTCTTCTGTACGCCGAAGTAGATCAGACCGTAGTCAGATACATTGACTGGCTGTGACAGAATGTCGGAAGACATATCGGCTACAAGAATCTTGCCCTTTGTGTTTGGAAGTTTCTTGTAAGTAGTTCCGTAAATTGTATTGTTATGGCAGATATATACATAATCTGCATCCTCAGAAATCGGAAGGTCAGAGCAATCCGGAATATAACTGAAGGTCTTGTCAGCCGACGATGCAACAATGTTTACCTTTCCGTACTTCTTTGCTTCTTCGCTTGCCTTCTTTGCCCACTGACCGGTAACAATGTAGTCAGCGACACCGTTTTTCATCAGGTTCATCGGAATTGCAGCAAACTGCTGGGATGCGCCGCCCTGCAGGAACAATACCTTGTAATTATCTGGAATATCCAACAAATCTCTTAAATCAGCTTCAGCTTCTTTAATGATATTGTCATATACTTTGGATCGATGGCTCATCTCCATAACTGACTGACCGCTTCCCTTGTAATCGAGCATCTCTGCTGCTGCTTCCTTCAATACCTCTTCCGGTAATACTGCCGGACCTGCTGAAAAATTNNCTTGTAATTATCTGGAATATCCATCAGATCACGAAGGTCTTTTTCTGCTTCTTTGATGATGTTATCGAACACTTTCGAACGATGACTCATCTCCATTACGCTCATGCCGGAACCCTTGTAGTCCAGCATCTCTTCTGCTGCCTGCTTCAACACCACTTCCGGCAATACGGAAGGACCTGCTGAAAAGTTAAATACTCTTGCCATTTTTTATCTCCTTCTTTTAATTATAATGTTGTTTTTAGTTATCGAGGTCTTTATCTGTGAAACAGGTGTCGATTGCTGCACCCGGAGCTACCATCGGCCATACNNGTTTCCTCTTCCTCCTATTTGTTATCTAAATCCTGCTGATCAAAACAGGTTTCCAAAGCTGCTCCCGCAGCAACCATTGGCCATACCTTATCATCTTTACCGATGACACAGTCAATTACAACCGGCTTATTTAATTCAATTGCTTTCTTCATTGCATCTTCGAACTCCTGAAGGTTCGTAGCCCGGAATCCAGTAGCTCCAAGTGCATCGGCTACCTTCACGAAATCAACCGAATCATCTAAGATTGTATTCGAATAACGCTTGTCATAGAACAATGTCTGCCACTGACGCACCATACCAAGTACATGGTT
>DHJV01000041.1 GCA_002404515.1 Lachnospiraceae bacterium UBA4711
TTCATACGTCACTTGACACTATCGCTTTTTGAATTTTCTCTACATCTTATGATATTTCTTAATCAATCTCCTAAAATCTTGCCTATATCACAATTATAAAACTTCGCAGTCCGTTTTACCTCTTCTTCGGTTAATGGAACTTCGCAGCGTTCACGTCTTCCATACTGTGTTGCAGTCATACAAAAAGCATTTGCTACTTTTTTCTGTGTATAGCCATGCTTTTCCCTTAATTTTTTTAAATTATTCATTCTTTCTCCTTTTATCAATCTGTATTTTTACTAAGTATAAAGCACATATATGTATTTCTCAATTGCATTTGCGAATTTCGCACTTTTTTCTGTAATATATCTAGTTCATAAAAAACCTAACTTATTCACGTTACAAATTTGCACCTATAAAAAAGCCTGTAAGGATACATCCTTACAGGCCTTTTTACCTCTTACTACTTTCTCTATCTCAACTTTTCCTTCCACTCTACTTCCTTAAAACCAACCAGCACCTTATCTTCATCCACAACCAAAGGACGTTTCACCAGCATACCATTCGTCGCAAGAAGCTTAATCTGTTCTTCCTCACTCATCTCTGGAAGCTTGTCCTTTAACTTCATTTCCTTATAGAGCATGCCGCTCGTGTTAAAGAACTTTTTAAGTGGAAGTCCGCTTCTTCCATACCACGATTTTAGCTCTTCCGCCGATGGATTCTCTTCTACAATATGGCGCTCGGTATACGCGATCTTATTTTCATCTAACCACTTCTTTGCCTTCTGACAAGTGGAACATTTTGGGTAACATATAAACTCCATTGTGCATCTCCTTATATCTTAACTTTATTTCACAAACCGCAGCTTGCCCTTACTTTCCCATGTAATTTCACTCACTTGGTATGGTGTCTCGCCATCCATATGTATCCACTGTGGCGTCTCCGTCACCAGACGCATCTTCGTACATCTATGATTCGTAATATCTTTAAATAACAAGTGTTTCTTAAAATAAACAAGCACCACTGCGAGAAGCAACTTCAACCTTGACATGCCTTTCACAAGACAGACATCCAGCTTCCCATCGGTCGGGTCCGCATTCGGGCAAAATGGAATTCCGCCGCCCTCATACATATGATTCATACCCACAACAAAGAACAACTCTGGAATCTTCATCATCGGTGCGTCGTCAAGATAGAGCTTCGCCCGCACCGTTTTCTTTGCAAATATCTGCTTTACGCCGATCATCACATACACCAATTTGCCAAGATGAATCTTGTTTAACACTGTTTTCAACCGGCTTCGGCTGACCTCTTCACAAATATTCGCATCATATCCAACACCGGAACTAATCAAGAATCGTTTTGCGCTGCTTCCCGGATGGTTCGTTGTCACCTCTCCATAATCGAGTGCAATTTCTTCCGGCTGTTCAAGCAGATGCGTAATCGCCCATTCCACATTCTTTTCCAAATGCATATTTCTGGCGAAATCATTTCCGGAACCTGTCTGAATGCACGCTAACGTCGTATGTTCAAAATCCTGAATTCCGTTTAAGACTTCGTTTAGCGTTCCATCGCCGCCAATTACCAGGATGTTTGTATCCTCTTCATTTTCCAGAACTGTTTGTATACTCTCATCCATAGCTGCCGTTTCAGCCATATCCGTATCATGTCCTGCTGTGAGTCTTCTTACAACCGCAGTTGCTTCTCCCGGTTTCCGCAGCACATGCACCTTGTATGCAGCATTTCTCCGGTCTAATATCGCTTTTATCTCCTTCCACGCCTCCATTCCCTTTCCAGATGAAGAAGTGGGATTTACTATTACCTGATACATCATTCTTACCTTTATGAGCTTGTCTTAACAATCTAATAAGTCTTATTCGCGCCAACCAAAGTCATAATTCCATTTACAATCAGCAAAACACCTGTCGCAATAAATGCCCACGCAATCGTTCCACTCTGATTAAAGAGCAGACATGCACCTGCAACCACCATCAATCCCGGCTTGAAATATTCCTGGAACCGCTCTCCGGCTGTCAGATTGACCGGCATGGTCTTCTTGATGGAAGAAATCTGCAGAAGTCCCATCAGGATGATTCCTGCTGCCAGAATATAAAATGCAAGGCTTGCAAATATCCATCCAAAGACTAAAATACAGACACCTGCCACCATTTTTACAATACCGAAATTCACTAAACCTGCTGTAAAATCAACGATCGCGCCAATAATTACGAATACTGCTAACACGGTAATTGCGACACTGATAATCTTCCCTTTCATGATGATCAGCAAAGCTCCTAACAGAATCGAACCGAGCGCGGACGCTACATTTCCTTTTTGATTCATTTGTACTTCCTCCTTTTTTTCACACATTAGAATTATTTTATAATACTTTAATTTAATATGCAATGCAACGTACAAACATTTTCCCTTGTATGATTCTTAACATTTTGCATGCAAAGTTGCTTCGAAATATCGTACATTTCCAAGAATACTATGTTATAATAAGAACTAATTATGCAAATGAATGTATGTGCTTCTTCAAAGGAGGGGAACTATGAATTACGACGAATCTGTTTTTAAGGAAAAAGCAAACCGGAGAGCCAGACGGATCTGGATCATCTTCGCCGCATTGCTTTCTGCCAACTATGGTGCCGATGTGGCAAATCATCTGCGCGGCACTTCCTATTATATTATCTTTTTAACACTCTGCTGGCTGCCAGTCATTGCCGGCGAAATTCTGCTTCGTGTAAAGGGGTTTGACACAGATCAATACAAGTTCAATCTTGTAATTGGCTATGGTATTTTCTATACATTTGTACTGTGTACCACAGAATCCCCAATCGCATTTACATACATTCTTCCTGTGACAAGTCTTCTGGTTCTCTATAAGAGTATCAAATTCATGGTTAGCTGTGGAATCGTGAACTCGCTGATCATTGCCGGAAGTGCCGCGTATCATATTTCGCAGGGCTTTAACTCTGCCTCTGATATGAAGGACTACCAGCTTGAACTTGCCTGCATTATTCTCTGTTATGTCTGCTATGTAATGTCCATCAAGCATCTGATTGAATCCGATGGTGCCATGACGGACAGCATCAAAGCGGATCTGCACCGTGTCATCACGACCGTGGAACAGGTAAAGCAGGCATGTAACACGATCACAAATGGTATCACCGTTGTCCGTGAGCTTGCATCCGAAAACACCCACGGCGCTACGATCGTCGTTGACAGTTTACAGAAGTTAAACAACCACAACACTGATCTGCAAAACAGCACGTCTTCGTCAAACGAAATGACTTCCGATATCCACGCACAGGTCAACCATGTGGCGGAAATGATCGAGCAGATGGTCACTCTCACGACCACATCCATGCAGCACGCAAAGGTAAGTTCTGCTGATCTGGCAGATCTCGTGACAACAACAAATACGATGGCTTCCCTCTCCGGTGAGATTGAACAAACGTTACAAAACTTCAAGTCCGAGTTCGCTATGGTAAAGAACGAAACTGGTGTCATTGAAAATATTACCTCGCAGACGAATCTGCTGGCTTTGAACGCTTCGATTGAGGCAGCCCGCGTCGGCGATGCAGGAAAAGGCTTCGCCGTGGTCGCAGAACAGATTCGGACTTTGAGCGAAGAGACAAAGACTTCTTCCGGTCAGATCCGGCAGGCCTTAGAGCATCTGGAAGAAACCTCTGAGCGTATGACCGCTTCTATGGAAGAAACCTTGAAGCTGATCCAGCTCACATTGACGAAGGTCACACAGACCGGTAAGAGCATGACCGAAATCGCATCCGATACAAACAAGATTGGCGAAAATATTCAGGTCATCGACAATGCAATGAAGGAAGTCGAAGCTTCCAACATCCACCTTGTAGACAATTTGAATCAGGTAACTGACATCGTCGGTGATATGACGACCTGCATCGCAGACTCCAACGAAATCAACAACCGTATGCTCAGCAAATACGATGAATCCGCCAATAATATTGATTCCATCGAGACTGTCATCGAATCTCTCATGTGTGAACTTGGAATCGGCGGTTTTATGGGCACCGAAGATGTGCAGCCCGGCATGAAGCTGAGCGTTACAATGAAAGATGGCAAGAATTACTATGGTGAAGTACTCACCCGTCAAAATAACACCCTGTCCATCTCGCTTGCGCATGCGCCAAAGATTACAGATATAATAGAATGCAAATTGCAGGTAACTGTTGGAAATGTTCTGTACTGCTGGAATCCTGCCAAGATCACACATACCGACAAAGACGCCGTTTCCCACTTTACAATCCAGATTGAGTCCCGCCCGAAGATCAACAACCGCCGTAAATACCCGCGTCTGGACATCTCCAATGCCTGCACGATCACACTTGCCGATGGCACGACAACCATTGAAGGCAAGTTGGATAATTTGAGTGCAAATGGCTTTGCGTTCCTGACGCATGATAATTATTTTGCAACGCATAAAGGCGTTGATATCCGTGTAAAGATCCACAACTTCGACCTGCCACAGCACGACGAACTCGAAGGACATGTCATCCGTTGCTCCAACAACGAGGGGCTTTACATCGTCGGCTGCCAGATGCCGGGAGATGATTTCTTTATCCGGGATTATGTGAAGGGGAAGTTGTAGAAGGAAATTAAGTCAAACTACTTTTCAGTGTTCTAATTGAGAAAAAAGAAAAGACCCAACGTGGTCCGCATCGTTGAGAGGCGCGTTGGGTTCTGTTGGGTGTTATTATAAATGTAGTTGTTAGAGATATCAATACTTTATTTGCACGGCTGTATATTCTTTCATACATAGTTCGGATATCTGTGCATATAAACTATTCGCAACATCTACATTGCTTAGTTGATCTAACGGTTTAAGACATATCCCCGGCATCGCGCTTATTGAGATAGCTATATCTCTGTATTTTGTATTATTCTCAATCACTTTTTGCTCAATACCTTTTCTGTCAAAGGGTTGTTCATTGTACTTACTCATTGAGGATACTATATCTTCTTCTAAGGCAGATAAATCCTTTTTCTGTTCTAGATATTTTAAAACGACGTCTATAACCATCCCTCTATCCATAACTCTCCTCCTATGTCCCATAATAATTCTATATGTTTTATATGTTATTATCGGACATAGTTGTGCTCTCTTCAAGTTAAATCGTTCGACAAATAACGACACATATTCCATCACTACCATCCTTATAATTGAACTGAGAGCAACCACGCCCCTCAGCTTACCTCCTGCGCTACCGCTTATTTTCTTCCCTCCTCAGCTCGATTCCGCTTCGCTTCATCTCGCTGTATGTTGTCGCCAAGTACTTTCATTAAGAAATACAGCATCCGGCTAATCAGCCGGATGTCTGCACACAAGAAAAGGATGAACCGTTTCATGCAAGCATGATGGCTCATCCTTTCTTGTGTGACATCTGCTTCGCAGATGCTGTATTTACTTATGTCGCGTTTGGCTCGTTATCATTCAAACTCGCAAAATTTTGTTTTATTGGGGTTATTCTAATATGGTTATCTATACTGTTTTGTATTGATAATATATACCTTTTCCACACATTATTTTTCGTTTCACATATTTTTAGTACCAATCCAGTACCATTGCATTTTTTCATTATTGTGTGTAGTTCCAGTGGCTTGCAGGTTCTTTTACTATTCACAGAATAAATTTCTGCTGGCTTGCTTGTCCACCTATGGGAATTATAATCTCCAAGCGATATTCCTGCAAGAAAAAATTTTATGGTACTAATCGTTAGTACCACGATTGTTTTCTATGTACTGAGAAAAATCAATTACCTTTGCAGGCTTTCTCTTAATAGAAATTCCTAATCGTTCCATGTCTAATTTAAAAAGTTCACTTGGATATCCATATGCATCAAATCCCTCTGGCTGACAAATATCTCTGTTCAGATACTCACTAAGTTCCCATTGATACTTTGCTTCTTTCTCCAGCTTTTTATCAAAATACTGTGCATCCATTACCATTCGGTTTATGCCACCAACTGCTTTCTTACCATGAGTTTTGGTTACAGTTGTGTCGCCTGACATTTTAAAATACTGCCCTATCTGCTTCTCGGAATATCCCATTTCCTGCATCACGCCATGAATCACACGGCTGATATACATTGCGTAGTAATTCCAGTTTCTTGGTTCAATATCTGTCATTGCTATTGTATAACGATTACTGGCATTTACAATAAACAAGACATTTCTTCCTTTTATTTTCGTCAAATGTGTGTCCCAGCAGAACGCAAGTGAAGCACCTTTGCTTTCTTCAATCTTTGTTGTTTTTAGTCAATCTTGAACTGCTTTTGTTGCACCAATCTCCATATGTATCACCTGCTCATCTCAAGTATTCTCTTCACTTCCATCTGTAATTCGTCACTAAAGTCTGATAAATCATC
>DHJV01000058.1 GCA_002404515.1 Lachnospiraceae bacterium UBA4711
CTACGTGTAACTGTAATGTTTCAAACTTTAAATTTCTGTCCTCATAATGTTTCTTTCCCATAATTTTGTACCTCGTCTTTCTTTTTATTTTCCGGCGTGTGCCTTGTTGTCTTTTCTTGTTTTACAATCCGTTTTCCTGATTGCAAGGTTATCTTATCATCTCAATTCCCATTTGTCTAATAGGAATTAAATTGAATCAGTTATAAAATAAGGTTATAACAAAATCTATGCTTGACACCATTTGCCCAAGTATATAGAATATAAGGAAATTTATTGTTATAAAGGAGTGGTTTTTTTGGACAATAGTCCCGCGTTACAGTTAATTACGATTATTATTTTATTGGCACTTTCTGCCTTTTTCTCTTCCTCAGAGACAGCACTGACGACTGTAAGTCATCTAAAGCTTCGTTCCCTCGCAGATGAGGGAAACAAAAAGGCAAAGAAAGTCTTAAAAGTAACCGAAAATTCAAGCAAATTGTTAAGTGCAATTCTGGTCGGAAACAACATTGTTAACATCTCCGCCTCCGCACTTGCCACAACATTTTGTACAAATATGTTTGGAAGTAAATACATCGGTATATCGACCGGAATCCTGACATTCCTTGTCCTGATCTTTGGTGAAATTTCTCCAAAGACTTTGGCAACGCAATACGCACTGCAGTTATCCATGGTCGTTGTCTATCCAATTTCCTGGCTGATGACGATTCTCACCCCGGTTATCTTCCTGTTAAATATATTGACCGGAGTCATCTTCAGGCTGTTCCGTGTTGACCCGTCTGCGAAGAAAGCAAGCATTACTGAAGCAGAACTTCGTACCATCGTAAATGTATCTCACGAAGAGGGTGTGATCGAACCGGAAGAAAAATTTATGATCTCCAATGTGGTTGATTTTGGAGATGCATTAGTCAAAGATATCATGATTCCAAGAGCCGATGTGATTGCTGCCGATGTGAATTCAACATACGAAGAGCTGGTCAATATCTTCAAAAGCGAGACATATACCCGAATCCCGATCTACGAGGATTCCAAGGAGAATATCATTGGTATTCTGAACATCAAAGACCTGTTCTTCTACCGGGAGCTTCTGGATATTCGTTATTTTGATCTGCGAAGCATCCTGCGAAAGCCGCTGTTCGTCTATGAATATCAAAAAACAAGCCAGATTTTCGCCGAGATGAAAACCTCCGCTGACAGTATGGCGATTGTACTGAATGAATATGGACAGGCATCCGGTATTATCACAATGGAAGACCTGGTTGAGGAGATTGTCGGAGATATCCGCGATGAATACGATGAAAATGAGAATGATCTGATCCGTGATCTCGGCAACCACACCTACGATATTGATGCTTCCATCAAACTGGACGACTTAAATGATAAACTACACACCAATTTTCAGTCTAAGGACTATGATTCACTTGCCGGATTTATTATCGAACTGCTGGACAAGATTCCAACTGCCGGCGAGGAGGCGAACTGTGAAGGCGCTCATTTCAAAGTAACCGAGGTACACCGAAACCGTATCGAACGTGTTACTCTCACACTTCTGCCAAAAGAAACCGATACAAAAAAAGACGAGGCGTAAAATTACGTCTCGTCTTTTTTCTTCTTTTTCTTATCTTTCTCGTTTGTCTGTTCCTGCTCCGCAGCCATCTCATCGATGATCTGCTCCATGATCTTCTTCTTGATGAAGATATCATAACCAAGCAAAGAGAGAAAATTCAGATTCTTAATGTATTTATCATCTGCACCAGGAAAATCACGCTCCGACAGTTCAAACGTCTTCACAACACTGTTTTCCACCCGGAAATGCTGATGTTGCTCCAGTTTATAAAGACTTGCATAAATCTCCTCCAAGCTGTGAGGTGCATCCGGATTCTCAAAATAATGATCAATCAACGGCTTCAGCATGATCTGGATATCACTGATTGATACCACATTTTTCAGATAATAGATATAAATCAGCAGAATCAGATGCTCCTTTGTATACCGCTTCTTCTCCGGCGGTGGGAGCAGATTGTTCTTCGTGTAGTTGTTGATCATCGTTTTCGTCAGTGTCTTATCTTCCTCATACCGTTTGTTCTGCGAAAGATATTTATCCATAAACGTCGTCACCTGATCCATATAAAGCTCAATCGAAGGAAGATCCTCCGGTGCAATATAGCCAAGCTGCGTCATTTCCCGTATTTGTTTTTTCAGGCTGTCCTTTTCAATATCCATATAATATACGCTCCTAATGCGTATATTATATAGTATTGAAAACCATGTGTAAAGGTTTAAATGAATATATCTGATTAATGTGTCTTGTAGTAGTTGATCAGACAGCCCGCCAGAATAATATCTCTCTCATCGTCTGTCAGGTCGCCCAGCTTCAAAGACAGTTCCTTCATATCCCTGTTTACAACGTATGCCTTGATGATCTCATCCTTGTTGCGGATTGCCTGTGCAACGCCCGGAATAAACACATAATCATCGACATCAAAATCGTAATCCTCATCCATGACGAATGGAAGCATACCCCAGTTAATCAGGTTCGAACGATAACGTTTTGTCGCATACTCCTTGGCGATATTTGCCCAGCCGCCAAGTACCTTCTGGCAGGAAGCTGCCTGCTCACGCGCAGAACCATCACCCGGCTTCACTGCAAAAATCGTACTTCCGACACCTGTGTTTGAACCACATGCATCCGGGAACATCTCCTTTACCTTATGCATAGCCGTCTTCATGTCCGGATCTGCTTCACCCATGCATCCGCCAGCTTCACGCACACGCTCGACCTTCTGGATTGCTTTTGCTCTGCCAACATACTCCGGATCCTTACGGGACAATGTAAACTCTGCAAGTCCAAGTGGATTGGAACGGTAAGAAGAGGTCTCACCGGAAGGAATCAGCTCATCGGTCGTTGTAACCGGGTCATGAATCACAGACGCTACCTTAAGCATCAGATTATCTGTCAGTGCCACCATCTCTGGCCAATCCTTGATATTTGGTCCAAACTTGATCTCCTGTTCCGGCTGTGGATGTCCCCATCCATTATAAACACGATTATCATAGATCTTCCTGTCAAAGAAATATTTCTGTCCCTTGTATTCTACATCCAGGTCGGTTGCAGCAGTCAAGAATCCCTTGTTCGCTGCTGTTGCGGCGATCGAACGTGCATCCATCAATGCAACAGAAGCAATCTGTCCATTCTGGATCTTCGAACCTTCTCGGTTCGGGAAGTTTCTCGTGGAGTGACGGATTGAGAATGCATTGTTTGCCGGTGTATCTCCGGCGCCAAAGCATGGTCCGCAAAATGCAGTCTTCACGATTGCACCTGTCTCGATCAGATCTGAAAGTACACCGTTCTTTGCAAGCTCCATATAGATCGGAGTCGATGCCGGATATACAGAAAGTGTAAACTCGTCAGCGCCAATATATTTTCCTCGGATCAGGTCTGCTGCCTGACAGATATTCTCGAATCCACCACCGGCACAGCCTGCGATAATTCCCTGCTCTACATAGAGCTTTCCGTCAACAACCTTATCTTTCAGTGTAAAGTCGATCTTGCCATCTAAGGATACCTGTGCACGCTTCTCTACATCATCCAAAACATCCATCAAATTTGCCTTTACATCCTCAATCGTGTAGACATTGCTTGGATGGAATGGCATTGCGATCATAGGCTTTACCTTAGAGAGATCTACATAAACAACGCCATCGTAGTAGGCAACGGCACCCGGATTTAATTCCTTGTAGCACTCTGGTCTGTAATGTGTCTCATACCACTCTTCGATCTTCTCGTCCGTCTTCCAGATAGATGACAGACAGGTTGTCTCTGTCGTCATGACATCAACACCGATACGGAAGTCTGCAGACAGCTTATCCACACCAGGTCCTACAAACTCCATAACCTTATTCTTTACATAACCACAGCCAAAGGTTGCGCCGATAATCGCAAGGGCAACATCCTGCGGGCCAACCCCCTTCTGAACTTCACCATCCAGATAGATTGCTACAACGCCCGGCTTTGCCACATCATATGTACGTTTCAGAAGCTGCTTGGCAAGCTCACCACCGCCTTCACCGATTGCCATCGTACCGAGGGCACCGTAACGTGTATGACTGTCAGAGCCTAAAATCATGGCACCACATTCTGCAAGCATCTCTCTTGCAAACTGATGGATAACTGCCTGATGAGGTGGCACATAGATTCCGCCGTATTTCTTTGCGCAGGAAAGACCAAATACATGATCGTCCTCGTTGATCGTTCCACCAACTGCGCACAAAGAGTTATGACAGTTTGTAAGTACATATGGGATTGGGAACTCTGTCAGTCCTGACGCTCTCGCTGTCTGGATAATACCAACAAATGTAATATCATGGCTTGTCATCTTGTCGAACTTGATCTTCAGCTGTTCCATATTTCCTGAAGTATTATGTGCTTCAAGAATTCCATATGCCATCGTATTTTTCGATGCATCCTCTTTGGATGTCTGTACACCCTTCGATGCAAGTACTGCCTGTGCCTGTCCGTCATCCGGAACCAGTTCGGAACCATTCAGTAAATATGCACCTGTTTCATAAAGTTTTACCATAATTCGCCTCCATACTCTCGTTTAATTTATTTGTAAGCTAAGATATAGCTTTCACTGTCCTCTAATGTTGCTGTCTCAAAATCCTTTACACCCTTATTTAAGGATGTTGCAAGCGTTTCACTCTGCTCGGAAAGGTACTCCGTCTCATCCACGACCTGTTCGTTGACATAATAAGTTCCATCCACATTCTGGACATATGGTCCATCTGTGATCACACCATCTGAATATCGTTTCAGACAATACTCATCCCCGGAAGTCCGTGTTGACAACCAAGGGAATGCAACAAAGCTGCTGTCGCTGCAGAAGCTCCGTACCTTTGCATACCCAAGATATGACACCGCGCCATCCCGGTAGGTGAAGATAAAGCAGCTTACATAAGTCTCGTTGCGCTCCATGCTGTTATAGAAAAATGCCTCCGGCACACCGTCCTCATCGACATCATACAACAACATACTGTCCGGTTTGATATTCTTATAGAACGAATCCAATATGTTGATACCGTCCTCTGTCTCTCCCAGCGCTTTCTGAATTTCCGAATCTGCATTTTCTGCCAGTTTTACATATGCCTTCTGCCAATCCGCTGCCATAGACAGCTTGTATTTCTGGAGATTCATATCCTCCGCATAATATTTTTCCAGCTTGTCTAACAGATTCAATGCATTCTGGTTATCCCCAATCTCGATATATGTATCAAGCAGACCATCATAATAATTCATGCCGGTGGAGTACGCAAGTTTGTATAGAGAATAAAATTTGTCAATATACTGGGAATCCAGCGGGTCTAACTGCACGGACTGGCAAATATTCAATGCCGTAAAATAATCGCCCTGTTCATATGCCGTCTGTGCTGTGTCATACAATGCCCGGTAGGACTCGATCACCTGAATGTTGTTGGTAAGCACGGTCGTATAATCTGCAATGTCAGTTACTGCCAGCCCATTGACAATTGAAATGTAGCTGTTCATCGCATCCGCGGTAATCTCACCATCTACATACTGCTGATACTTCTCATTTAAAACCTCGATTACAACCTCTTTTTTCGTGTCTGCATCCAATCGGAGATTGATCTTGTTGATCGTCTCATTCGCCTGCACAACACCCTGTCCATTGTAGTTCTGGTTCGAGTTGTAAATCTGCTCGATCGCATCCCGATACTCGGTACGATTGACAAGCACATTGTATTTTGTACAGATGTTCTTTGTCTCGTCGATACTGTTGATTGCATCATAGGCTGCAACTGTATAAATGTAATCTTTCTCTCCGGTCTGATATTCCAGGCAGATGTGCTTCGCATAATCCGGAAGCATTTCCTGTACCGCCTTTTGCTTTTCGCCATCTAACGCTTCGTAGCTTTTTTGTACCTCACTCCACTGACCGGCTTCAATACCGTCAAACACCTTATATTCATTGTAGTACGGATATAGGAATACGATTGCCACACAGGCAACGACCGCAAGCACTATAAACGACACAATAATAAGTTTATTCCATGTCTTTTTCATCCTTGCACCTCCTAATCAATCACAACAGGCTTTGTCTCTGCATCGTCTGCCGGTAACGTATCAGCGCCTTCTGTATCCTGTGGAGATACATCACCTGGTGTCGCCTGTTCAAACGGCTGTTCCACCCATGTATCAGTCAGGTCAGATGGAGTTGCAATTCCCTGCAAAGCAGTTACCTGCTGCTCATATTGGGATGTATCAGTCTCCGTGGCAAATCCTTCTACATGCAGATTCTTTTCCTTCTCTCCCACCTGCGCATAGGAAGGTGCAATGACCAGCCGATAGACAAACAGCGCAGCTGCGGCAATTCCGACGACCAGCATCATCAAAGACAGCACGCCAAAAAACTTATGGGCGCTGCCCGCCTTCATCTGCTCATATGTATCGTCATCGACATCCGCATACTTCGCACGTTTCTTCTCCTGCTTTGCCTTGATCTTCTCGTCCTTGATCCGGTTCTTACGTTCCCATTTGTTCTCTTCCGCAACATATGCGCCAAACAACGCAGAGGATTCGCTTTCTTCCTCCGGTGTTTCCGGCTGTGCAGGTGTATCCTCTGCAGCCACTTCCGGTTTTTCCGGTTCTGTTGGCTCTGCTTCTGATTTCATCTCCTGAGAGACATCAGATATATCTTCTGCAGCCACTTCCGGTTCCGCATCTGGCTGTGTATCTACTTCCGTTTCTTCCTGTGGTTCTACCGGAATCAGATCAATCTGTTCCTGATCTATGTTATTTTTATCTTTCTTTTTTCTTCCCATAACAAAACTCCTTTGGTTTTTGCTGTGTAAAAGCTTAACGCATTGATTATATCAATTTCGACCAAATTATTCAAGAAAGATTGTTATTTGCTAAGAAATACCGCGCGTCTCTTTACATTTTTTGCCAGAATGGTATAATTATTGTGTTTTTACTGTTTTTATGAGAAATGGAGTGCAATATATGAAAAAAAACATTGAGATCAGATGGCACGGACGTGGAGGTCAGGGTGCCAAAACCGCAGCACTTCTGCTTGCGGACGTTGCTTTCAACACAGGTATGCACGTCCAGGGATTTCCGGAGTATGGACCGGAACGTATGGGCGCACCGATCACAGCCTACAATCGAATTGGCGAATCCGAAATCCGGGTACATTCCAATATTTACCATCCGGACTATGTGGTTGTTGTAGATGAGACATTGCTTCATTCCGTAGATGTCACAAACGGTCTGAAGGAAGATGGCGCTATCGTAATCAACACCCCGCGTCCAAAGGAAGAGATTCTTCCTTTATTAAATGGATATAAGGGAAGCGTTTATACCATTGATGCACACAAGGTATCAATGGAAACACTTGGAAAATATTTTCCAAACTCCCCGATGCTTGCTGCTATCGTAAAGGTTGCAGACATCATGGATAAAGATGTATTCTTATCCCAGATGCAGGCATCTTATGAACACAAATTTGCAAAGAAGCCGGAGGTTATCGACGGCAACATGCGTGCACTGAAAATGGCGTTCGAGGAGGTAAGATAAATGTCAAAAGCAACGGATATTTCAAAAATCAATGAGCATAGTCCTTATTATGATATGACGCCGGGCAACCAGATCTATGGCGGCGGCGGTTCCCGCAAGTTCTGTACAGGCGAGTGGAGAACAAAAACACCTGTGATCGACTGGGAAAAATGTACACAATGTCTGCTCTGCACACCGGTCTGCCCGGACAGTTGTATCCCGGTAAAGGACGGAAAAAGAGAAGACTTCGACTTAGACCACTGCAAGGGCTGCGGTATCTGCGAACGCGTCTGCAGCTTCGGTGCAATCACAATGAAGGAGGGAATCTAATATGGCAATTCGTGAAAGAATGTCAGGTAACGAGGCAGTTGCACATGCAATCAAGCAGATCAATCCTGACGTAATGGCAGCATTCCCAATTACACCATCGACAGAGATTCCACAGATGGTATCAACCTTCATCGCAAACGGCGATATCGACACCGAGTTTATCCCGGTTGAATCCGAGCACAGTTCCATGAGTGCTACGATGGGTGCCTGCGCCGCCGGCGCAAGAGCGATCACTGCTACTTCATCCTGCGGTCTCGCCTATATGTGGGAAGTGCTTTATGTCGCAGCTTCCGATCGTCTTCCGATCGTTATGGCAGTTGTAAACCGTGCATTAACCGGACCAATCAACATTAACTGTGACCACTCTGACAGTATGGGTGCCAGAGATGCCGGCTGGATTCAAATTTACGCAGAGAACAATCAGGAAGCCTACGACAATTACATTCAGGCGTTCCGCATTGCAGAGCATCCGGATGTCAAGCTTCCGTTTATGGCATGTCAGGATGGTTTCATCACCAGCCACGCGGTTGAAAATATCTCACTGATTGAGACAGAGAAGGTTAAGGAATTTGTAGGAAGCTATGAACCAGAAAATTTCCTGTTAAATGCAGATATGCCTATGGCAGTCGGTCCTTATGCCAACTCTCCATTCTACATGGAGACAAAGATGAATCAGCGTATCGCCATGAAGAATGCAAAGAAGGTCATCTTAGAGGTTGCAGAGGAATTCGAGAAGATCTCCAGAAGAAAGTACGGACTTTTCGAGGAGTATCGTATGGATGATGCCGAGTACGTGATCGTCATCATGGGATCCGCTGCCGGAACAACGAAGGAAGCTGTCGATGAGCTTCGCGAGCAGGGCATCAAGGCAGGAATGATCAAGGTACGTGTGTTCCGTCCATTCCCGGGTGCCGAGTTAGCTGCTGCCCTCAAAAATGCAAAGGGCATCGCCATCATGGATCGTGCTGAAAGCTTCTCTGGATGTGGCGGTCCTCTTGGTTCCGAACTGAAAGCTGCTTTATATGACGCAAAGAACGAATCTACAACTGTCAACTATTTCTACGGTCTTGCCGGAAGAGATTACACAGTTGAAACTGCCTGCGGTATCTATCAGGATCTGATCGATTATGTATCTGGCAAGCAGGAAGTAGAACAGTTCAAGTACATCGGACTTAGAAAGTAACGGAGGGAATCGAGATGGCATTTAATTTCAAAGAAGTAATGAGCAAACCGGAACGTCTCGCTCCGGGACATAGAATGTGTGCAGGCTGTGGTGGAACAATCGCTGTTCGTACAGTTCTGCGTGCCCTGCATGAGGGCGACAAGGCAGTCATCGGAAATGCAACCGGCTGTCTGGAAGTATCCAGCTTCATGTATCCATACACCGCATGGGAGGACAGCTACATGCACAACGCATTTGAAAATGCAGGTGCTACCCTATCCGGTATAGAAACTGCGTACCACGCATTAAAGAAGAAGGGAAAGATCTCCGCAAATTACAAATTCATCACATTCGGTGGTGACGGCGGTACTTACGATATCGGTCTCCAGTCCCTGTCAGGTGCGATGGAGCGTAATCACGATATGGTATATGTCTGCTATGATAACGGTGCTTACATGAACACCGGTATCCAGCGGTCTTCTGCAACACCAATGTTCGCAGATACAACGACAACACCGGTTGGTAAATGTTCTAACGGTAAGATGCAGAACCGGAAGGATCTGGCATCTATCATTGCAAACCACGACATTCCGTATGTTGCACAGTCTACTTTCATCGGCACAATGAAGGATCTGTATGAGAAGTCTGAGAAGGCAATCTACACTCCTGGTGCAGCATTCTTAAATATCATGTCACCATGTCCTCGTGGCTGGCGTTATGACACACCGGATATCATGAAAATCTGCAAGCTTGCAGTGGAAACATGCTACTGGCCGCTGTTTGAGGTTGTGGAAGGCAAGTGGATCTTAAACTATGAGCCAAAGAAGAAGCTTCCAATCGAAGACTTCCTTCGTCCACAGGGCAGATTCAAGCACCTGTTCAAGCCAGAAAACGAGAACCTGCTTGTACAGTATCAGGAAGAGGTTGACCGTAGATGGGAAAACCTGCTGTATATGTGTTCGAAGTAGGATATGTCTACTAATTCATATTCAAAAAAATCGAGTAGGAGGCGGTGA
>DHJV01000081.1:0-4172 GCA_002404515.1 Lachnospiraceae bacterium UBA4711
CGAGGGGGCGTTACCATATAGGATGAATGAAAATGGAGGAAAATAAGATGGTAAATAATGATTCAATGGATATGATACTTGCGAAAGCGCAGACACTGATCGAGGCGCTTCCATACATACAGAAATTCAACGGCAAACGTGTCGTTGTCAAATACGGCGGAAGTGCAATGGTTGATGAGAACTTAAAATACAATGTTATTAAGGATGTAGCTTTGCTGAAGCTGATTGGTATGGAGCCGATTATTGTGCATGGCGGCGGCAAGGAGATCAGCGCATGGCTGAAGAAGATCGGCAAAGAATCCGAGTTCGTAAATGGCCTGCGTGTGACAGATGAGGAGACGCTGGATGTCGCAGAGATGGTACTTTCCAAGGTCAACAAGAGTCTTGTATCCATGATGCAGAAGCTTGGATTAAAGGCAGTCGGTATCAGCGGTAAAGATTCCGGGCTCCTGAAGGTACAGAAGAAGCTTTCCGGCGGCAAGGATATTGGATATGTCGGTGAGGTTGTATCTGCAGATCCTACAATCATTGATACACTCATTGCAAATGATTTCATCCCGGTTATCGCACCAATCGGTATTGGCATCGACGATTATCATGGCTATAACATCAATGCGGATGATGCAGCATGTGCGATTGCAACAGCAATCAATGCAGAGAAGCTTGTATTCCTGACGGATATCGAAGGTGTATTCGTAGATCCAACCGACAAGTCAACTCTGATTTCCGAGATGGATATCAACGAGGCACAGGAGTTTATCGACAGCGGTGTTGTCGGCGGAGGTATGCTTCCAAAGCTTACAAACTGTATTGAGGCAATGAAAAATGGTGTTGCACGCGTGCATATGCTTGACGGACGTGTAGAGCATTGCCTGCTTCTGGAGTTCTTTACGGAAAAGGGTATTGGTACCGCGATATTGAAGGAGCCATTATTCTAATTTGTCCGAATGAAAATGAAATAATTAACACAAACTACCTCTATATACATTTTGTTTATGGAGGTAGTTTTTTATGTGGGGAATTATAGTTGCACTGATATCCGGCGCGCTGATGAGTGTGCAGGGCGTATTTAATACAGGAGTGACAAAGCAGACGTCTACATGGCTTGCGTCCGCATGGGTGGCATTCTCCGGGTTCGTTGTTGCAATCGCATTGTGGGCGATCTTTGAACGGAATCAGGCGGGGATATTCTCGCTTGCGCAGGTTGATCACAAATATATGCTGTTGGGTGGCGTGATCGGCGCATTTATTACATGGACTGTCATTACAGCGATGGCAGGCTTAGGTCCGGCGAAGGCGGTGCTGCTGATCGTTATTTCCCAGCTGTTGATTGCATACCTGATCGAGCTGTTTGGATTGTTTGGTGTCGAGAAAGCAGATTTTCAGTGGACGAAGCTGGTTGGTATCGTTGTATCCGTAGTGGGATTTATCATTTTTCAGTGGGAGAAGTAACTTTTTTTCGTGAAATCCGCCTATTGTAATTCGGGAAGAAGTTCTGTACAATGGGTGTATGTCTTGAATATGCAATATGGAATACCAGACTTTTTCAGAAGGGAGATATTTCATTTTGCAATACATAAAAATTTTAATTGCTGGCTGTATGCTGGCGGTGGTTCTGTGCGGCTGTGGCAGACAGGCGATGCTGCTTACCAGCGAGGCACAGATGACGGAAATGCAGATGGTGGATGACACTGCCAGAGAAGAAACGGCGGTTCCATCGACAGAGGTGCCTGCAACGACCATAACGGAAGCAGATACAGTAGAGCAGCCAGATGAGGTGGCTGTGTATGTGTGCGGCGCGGTACGGCAGCCGGGCGTCTATTACGTGACGCGTTCAGCGATCAAAGAGACCGCGGTTCAGATGGCGGGCGGATTTACCGATGATGCGGATGTCACCTATGTGAATCTTGCTCAGAACGTTGTGGCAGGAGAACGGATTTACGTTCCGACAGTGGAGGAGACGAGTGGGATTTCCTTATCAGAGCGGGAGACAGATGGGGCATCGGCGCAGGATACATCAGCCGGTACAAATGTGGAAACGGACGGGAAGATCAACATCAATACCGCCGGGAAAGACACACTGATGACATTGCCGGGAATTGGCGAGAGCAAAGCGGATGCGATAATCGCATATCGGGAAGCCCAGGGGAAGTTTCAGAACACGGAGGAGCTTATGAATATCCGTGGAATCAAAGAGGGCATATATAATAAAATCAAGGACTTAATTATTGTGGGATGAGGTGTATAGAATGAAGAAAATTTTGGTGGTAGATGATGAAAAGTCAATCGTAAAGGGTATCAAGTTCAGTTTGGAGCAGGACGATATGAAAGTCGAAGTTGCTTACGATGGTGAAACCGCGCTGGAGCTTGCAAAGGCAAATCGTTACGATATGATTTTACTGGATATCATGCTGCCGGGATTTAGCGGACTGGAAGTGTGCCAGATGATCCGTGAATTTTCAGATGTGCCAATCATTATGCTGACAGCAAAGGGCGATGATATGGACAAGATACTTGGACTGGAATATGGCGCTGACGATTACATAACAAAACCGTTTAATATATTGGAAGTAAAGGCAAGAATCAAAGCGATTTTCCGTCGGAACAATCGAAATGTGCCAGAACAGGAAAATCAGAAGGTGATCGAGACAAAGGGCTTGAAAATTGATGTGGACAGCCGCCGGGTATATATCGATGACAAGGAAGTCAATCTGACCGCGAAGGAGTTTGAACTTGTATATCTGTTGGTATCAAACCCGAACAAGGTATATTCCAGAGAGCAGTTGCTCAAAACTATCTGGGGACCATCTTATCCGGGTGATGCCAGAACTGTGGATGTGCATGTGCGTCGACTCCGTGAGAAGATCGAGGCAACGCCAGCCGATCCGAAATACATTCATACAAAATGGGGCGTGGGATATTATTTCCACGAGTAATCTGCACGCAGCGTAAAGCGTTCACTACGGCAGAAGATACAGTAATTGATGCTTGACAGAGTCAGGGGCAAAGGAGATTTCCACACTGTTTTTATACAGTGTACGGAGATCTTCTTTTTCTATGTGGAGCTTTTCCAGCGCAAATGTATATTCCTCTGTGAGGGTTGTGTCACTCACGGTGCGGTTGTCGGTGTTGATCGTTGCGAGCAACCCCAGATCCAGAAAGGCACGGAGTGGATACGCGTCCGGTTCAGTCACTGCTTTTGTCTGGAAATTCGAGGTTGGACAAAGCTCAAAGCCGATGTGTGCGTTGCGGCAGGCTTCCAGCAGGGCAGAATCTTTGATGGCTGCAATGCCATGACCGATCCGGCGTGCTCCGTATTGCAGGGCAAGCGCAACATTTCTGGCACTGCCACATTCGCCGGAATGAATCGTGACAGGTACCTCCAGCCGTTTTGCTTCTTCGAATAACGCTTCGAATTCTTCATTTGGGTGTCCGGCTTCATCACCGGCAAGGTCTAACGCACAGACGCCATTTCCTAAGAATTCCCTGGCACAGCGAACCACCAGATGATTTTGCTGTGGGGAGTGATGGCGCATTGCACATAAGATCAGGTTGGTGAATACCCCATAACGGTCAAAGGCTTTCTGACATCCATAGACAGCCGCCTGCACGACATTTTCCAGATCCAGGTGACTGTTGACGCTCAGCATAGGCGCAAACCGGATTTCCATATAGCGGATGTTTTCGGCGGCAGCCTGTCGCACGACATCGACGACGGCATCCCGGATATGATCTTTTTCCTGCAATGCGGATACCGGAAGGTTAAAGCAGGTCAGGTATTCGGTAAGTGACTGGCAGTTGGCAGGTGCCTGTATTGTATGTATATCCAGTGCCGGAAGCTGCAATGTCTGCATCAGGAATTCTTTACTTAAAGAACCGTCCAGATGGCAGTGCAGCTCGACTTTTGGCATGGAAACAGGATCAAAAGTCATACGTGTATCCCCCTTTCAATGTTGTACTTGTATCATAACAATTTCGCATGGATTGTACAAGTGCCTTGAAGCAAAACGGACGGTGTGATATAGTAGTGGTATTCTGGAAAAGGACGGAATGAAGCAACGTGAAAGACGAATTTAAAGAAGAGAAAATAGAACGTAGAAAGCTGAAACGCCGGGAGCGGGCAGAGAAGCGCCAGCATAAGCATATGGGAATCAGCCTTCGATGGTTTGTCA
>DHJV01000081.1:4215-14001 GCA_002404515.1 Lachnospiraceae bacterium UBA4711
CTGGTTATTGTATTGTGTGCAGGTATTATGCTTGTGTATTCACGGATGTCAAGCCGCCTGTATGTGCAGCGGTATCAGGAACAGCTTGAAAAAAATGTGATGGCGCAGGCGGAATACCTGAAGAACAATCTGCTTGAGAACCATATGACGCTCGACGACCCGCAGGATTTAAATCTGCGTATCGAGGGAGTTGCGACCACTTTTTATGGCAGAGTGCTGGTGATAAACAGGGAGTACCGGGTGATCAAGGATACTTATGGGAATCATGAAAACGCGCAGATTGTAAATTCGGATATCATAGCGGTGATGCGCGGACAGGCGGATGAGAAGATATCAAAGAAGGATGGGTATCTGCAATATATCACAGCCGTGAAGCAGGAACAGAATGTACAGGGTGTGCTTGTGATTCAGGCATCGACGGATAGTCTGAAGGTGATCGAGCGTCGGGTAGAACGGCGGAACTGGCTGTCATTTGCACTGATCATGGCAATCTGCATTGGTGCAGCATGGGCGATTGGAAATGCAAGCTCACGTGGGATTAAGCGTATCAATCAGCAGATGGAGATTGCTGGAGAAGGACAGTTGGAGACGCAGATTCCGGTGCGTGGGTTTAAGGAATTTAAACAGCTTACCGAGCGTTACAATGCGACGATATCCAAGTTGATGGTTATTGATTCTACGAGACAGGAATTTGTATCGAATGTGTCCCATGAATTAAAGACACCGATCACGTCGATGAAGGTGCTGGCAGATTCCCTGATACAGAATGAATCCGCAGACCTTGCAATGTACAAGGAATTTATGACCGATATCGTGGATGAGATTGACAGAGAGAGTAAGATTATTACCGATCTGCTGACACTTGTCAAGATGGACAAGAAATCAGCCGCGATGAATATCGAGGAGATAAAAATCAACGATCTGCTGGAGGTGATCTTAAAGCGTGTAACGCCAATCGCCAAAAGCCGGGGAATCCAGATTACTTATGAAAGCTATCGTGATGTGACGGCATGGGTGGATGAGGTCAAGCTGAGTCTGGCTCTGACCAATATCATAGAGAATGCGGTAAAGTATAATGTTGATAATGGCTGGGTGAAGGTGACACTCAACGCAGATCATCGAAACTTCTATGTGAAGGTTGCAGATTCCGGTGTCGGAATTCCGGATGACTGTAAGGAACATGTATTTGAGCGCTTCTACCGGGTAGATAAAGCGCGAAGCCGGGATACTGGTGGTACAGGACTTGGACTTGCCATTACGAAAAGTGTTATTCAGATGCACAAGGGTTCGATCAAATTGTACAGCGAGTCCGGAGAGGGCACTACATTTACCATTCGCATTCCGATGAAATCGGATGCCTCCGTGGATACAACACGAAAGGAGGGCGATGAAGAATGAGAAAGAAGTATTGGAAGACCGGATGTGTGATCGTGACATTGCTTTGTCTGACTGCCTGTGGAAACGCGCAGACCGGAGAGATTACACCGCTTGCAGATAATATGATTCATTTGTATCTGGCAGAGGATAACACGATTGTGCGTGCCGATGCAGATTATCAGTTGAAAACACCAGATGCGATCGCATCCTGCGTGGAGGATACGATGACGGCGCTCACATCGCTGGAAACATCGAAGATCGAAGCATATAGTTATATGATGGGCGAGGATAACAGCTTGCAGATGGATATTACGCTCGTGGAAGGCAGTTATGGGCAGGAAGATATCTTGCTGATCATGGCAGCCACGACGAAGACGTTGTTCCAGATGGATGATATTTCCAGTATTGCACTGACAGTGAAAGAAAATGACGAAAATGTGTATGCAGAGCAGTTGTTCCTGCGGGATTCCATCTATTATTATGGAACCGACGAACCGAGTCTGACAGAGGAGTCGATCACTCTGTATGCACCAAATGCGCAGGGAACCACACTGGAATCGTATGGAATTAAAGTTCAGTCGGAACCACAGATATCCGATCAGGAGTACATTGTGCGGGAGCTGGTTCAGAAAAAGGTGCTTTCCCCGGACACAAAGGTAAATCAGGTTTCCGTACATGATTCTGTGTGTTATCTTGACCTGTCGGAGGAGTTTACAAGTGCGGTGGGAACGATCTCGCCGGAGCTTGCACTGTATGCTGTTGTGAATTCGGTGATTGCACAGACGGGCGTAGATACGGTACAGATTCTGATTGATGGAAAGATCGTACCGATGTATCGGAATGTGGCTGCAATAGACAAACCATTACCATTTAATGCAAATGTGGTAGAACAAGAAAAATAAATGAATATAGGAGACGTATGAAACGACCGGTATTTTGTGTGGCTTTGGCGTATGCACTTGGAGAGGTGATTGGCCTGTACACAAGAACGGTGGGCGAGATAAGCATAGCGGGTGTTATGCTTGTTTGCGTTGGAATTTTCATGCGGAAAATGAAGCAAGGGAAAAGCGCGTGTATGCTTGGACTGGGAGTCGGTCTTGGGATGCTTGGCGCTTTTTTTCGTATTCCGCAGGGCTTACGGGAGAAGCCGGATATCCGGCAGGAAGCGGGTTACGACATTATAACCTATGCATCAGGAGCGGAGGCACAGGGGGAGACTGCCATCTGTGCCGGGATTCTGACTGACCGACAGGGAGAAACATGGACGATGCGTGTGCTGGATGGAGATGCCATACATGGAGATATTCTGCTCCGTGGCGTGGAAGGGGAGCATGCGATTGCAGAGCTTGTGCAGGTAACAGGGACTTACTGTACATTTGAGAATGCGAGAAATCCGGGTGGATTCCAATCACGCAGCTATTATCTTGCCCGGAATATCAATGGGTATTTCTATGCGCCACAGGTGACAATGATTCCTGTTGATCTGCGGAAAATACTTGGGATGCCAAGGTATCTGTATTATCAGGGAAAACGCATATTATATGAATTGCGTGTGCGGGCAGACCGTCAGATTGCAAAGCTTCTTCCGGAAGAACAGGCATCACTTGTGTCGGGAATCCTGCTTGGAGAAAAGGCGGGAATAGATACAGAACTCAAAACATTATATCAGATGGGTGGGATTGCACATATTCTGGCGATATCGGGACTTCACATCTCCCTGCTCGGCGGATTGCTCTTTCGACTGATGAGAAAGATCCGTATGCCGATTCCGGCAGCAGGGGTTATTACGATAGCAGGACTTTTGTTGTATGGCGTGATGACCGGGATGAGTCTTGCAACGATGCGTGCAATCTGGATGATGCTGATCCTGCTTGTGGCACAGATGTTCGGGAAATCTTACGATATGCCGACTGCAATGGGGCTTGCTTTGTTTGTGATGCTTTTATGCAATCCAGTTCGCATCTCAGATGCGGGTATGCAGTTAAGCTATATGGCGATTGCCGGGATTTCACTTGGAAATTATGGAATGAAACGTCTGCATAAGAAAGCTGGCTTTCGGCGGTTTCAGAAGCGGTATCCGATGCGGTTCCGCATGGTGCAGAGCCTGATTTATTCTGTAACCTTGCAGGGAATGATGCTGCCCGTAGTGGCAAAAACCTATTACGAGATACCGGTCTATGCCGGCTTGCTGAATCTGATCGTTGTACCGGGGATGACGGTTGTGGTAGCAGGAAGCTGGTTTGGCTTGCTTGTATCGATTGGTTCGATTTCGCTTGGCAGGTTCGCCATGCAGCCGGTCGGATGGATACTGCAGGGGTATACATGGCTTTGTGAAAGGACATTAGAACTGCCTTGGAATACATTTGTTACGGGGGAGATACAAGGCTGGCAGATTGGCATGTGGTATGGAGGGATTGCATGTATGCTGGTATTGCTCCGCACAAAGACAAGAAATAAGTTCCGGGACCTTGTATATAAACATACCGGCAGATTCTGGCGAAAAAGGGAAGTTACGCGTTACACCGTATGCGTAATTGTGATAAGCATGTTGATACAGGCTGGAGGGCAGGCGTTATGTGTGTGGCAGCAACGCACAGAAGCAATCTGTTTCTTAGATGTCGGACAAGGCGATGGAATCCTGATACGATCCCCGGACGGAAGGAATATTGTGATTGACGGCGGCTCGACGTCACAGTCAAAATGTGGGACATACACGCTGCTTCCGGCGCTGCGGTCGCAGGGCATGACGGAGATTGACTGCTGGTTTGTGACGCACACAGACGAAGATCATATCAGTGGATTGAAAGAGCTTTTATCGCAGGGAAAACTGGCGCAGATCAAAGTGCGGACGATCGTCTTTTCGGCCTATGTGTTTCAGGATGCGGCATTGGCAGAGTTAGAAGCCATGATTCAGAAAATGGGAATCACGATTGTGTGGATGAAGGAGGGCGATGTGATCGGCGATGACACGTTTACGCTTACCTGCCTGCATCCGACTGCAGAATATCACGCAAAGGATAAGAATGCAGCGAGTCTGGCACTGTCATATCATTCCAATACGTTTGATATGTTATTTACCGGAGATATGGATGCAGATGCCATCGAGCATATGGATATACAACAGGACTATGATTGTATCAAGCTTCCGCATCATGGCTCGAAGTACTCGTATGTGGAGGGGTTCTATGTGCATGCGGACTATGGCTTGATTTCCTGTGGATACAATAACCGTTACGGACATCCGCACGCGGAAGTGCTACAAGGGTTAGCGCAGGAGGGAACGAAGATACTTCGGACAGATGAGATGGGCGCAGTTGTTTTTCGGGGACGATAACTGTTAGAACTTTTGCGGAATGTGGTTGAAAGAATATATTTAAGATCAAATTGATGGATAGAATAGGATGTGATAAAATGAGAAAGTGATCTATGAGAACAAGAAAGTTATCATAGAGAACACCATAGTAAGAAATGATTACAAATATCTTTAGATATCGGAGTCAACATGGCAAAAAAAGAAAAAGCAAATGGCATGGCCATTTTAAATGAACAAATCAATAAGAAAGAATTCAGTCGTGTGTATCTGCTTGGCGGAACGGAACCATATCTGATCTATCAGTATCGGGACAAGCTGATTGCGGCGATGATTGATCCAAACGATACAATGAATTTTATCACCTACAAGGGTGAGAATTCCAAGCCAGAGGATATCATTGAATTTGCAGATACCATGCCATTTTTTACAGAACGCAGAGTGGTGCTGGTGGAAAACAGCAATTTCTTCAAGAACGGCTGTGAGAAGCTGGAAGAAGCCTTAGAGGGACTACCAGATACGACAGTGCTGATCTTCGTGGAGAAGAATATTGACAACCGGAAGAAACTAAGCAAGCTTGTTGCACAGCTTGGTACGGTAGCGATGTTTGATGCACCGGACAGTGAGATGTTAGCTGTCTGGTTAAATGGAATGTTTGCGGAAGACCAGATTGCAATCAGCGGAGCGACACTGCGGTATCTGATCGATCGGGTTGGAACGAGTATGAATTTGCTTAAAAATGAAGCAGATAAGCTTCGTTCCTATGCTGTGGAAAAAGGAAGTGTATCGAAAGAAGACATTGACCTGCTTTGTGTGAATCAGGTGGAGGACAAAATCTTCGATATGATTGATGCGATATCAGAGAAAAAGAAGCAAAAGGCAATGGAGTTATATGATGATCTGCTGTATTTGCAGGAGGCGCCGATGAAGATTCTCGTGTTGATTACACGGAACTTCATGCAGCTTCTGAAGATCCGGTTTGCACTGGATACCGGTACACCGGAGGGACAGATTGCTTCGACGTTCGGCATCCGTCCGTATTTTGTCAAAAAATATATTGCGCAGGCGCGCTCTTTTACGAAAGAGCAGCTGCTTTCCTGTGTGCGGTTATGTCAGGAAGCAGACACGAGCATCAAAACAGGTAAGATGCGGGATAAGCTCGCAACCGAGATGGTGATATTAGAGCTTCTGCTGCATGGCGGAGAAAAGCAGGAAGGATGAAACATATAAGTGAATGTTGAACAAGTATGGTTGCATATATAGAAATCGGCAGGCATATAAAATGGGGAGGAAAATACAAGATGAAGAAAGTGTTTAAGAAAATCATTGGAATTCTGATCGTGTGCGGATTGATTTTGTCAGGATTGCCAAGCCAGACAGCATATGCTGCGGATACCGGAGTGGCGTTTGTTCTTGGGACGAACGGCGGAAGCTACAGCCATATCCAGACCTACGGAGATACCGCTGGAAAAGTGACTTACATGGGCGGGTATCCGACGCTGGTGCTTGGTACGCGGGGGCAGGCGAAGCGGCTGGAGGAGATCGCAGTAAAGCTCCAGAATAACACGGGGTATTCCGGCGGCATCACTTATCAGGCATACCGCCAGACGTATGAGTGGACGGACTGGGTAAGAGACGGACAGCGGGCAGGAACCCACGGGCAGGCGAAGCGGCTGGAGGGAATCCGGATTAAGCTGACCGGGGAGCTTGCCAAACACTACGATGTGAGATACCGGGTGCATATCCAGACCTACGGATGGGAGCCGCTGGATGTGTCAGACGGTACGGAAAGCGGAACGACCGGGCAGGCAAAACGCCTTGAGGGTATTCAGATTTCCGTATCGGGTAAGTATTCGGGATCGGTAAAGTACCAGACGCAGGTGCAGACCTATGGGTGGAACGGCTGGGTAAGCGATGGGGCAACTGCGGGTACGACCGGGCAGGCAAAACGCCTTGAGGCGATCCAGATTTATCTTACCGGAGAGGTAGCGGACTACTACGATATTTATTACCGCGTTCATGCGCAGAGCTACGGCTGGATGAACTGGGCGGCGAACGGGCAGAAAGCCGGCACGACCGGGCTTGCAAAACGGCTGGAGGCGATCCAGATTGTGCTTGTGAAAAAGACGGACAAGGCACCGGGAACGACGTATAACGGCGTGGCTTCGGCAACCTCGGCTTGCTATGTGTCCCTGCGGGCGGAGAGCAACAATGTTCTGACGGCACTTGGAAAACACAGTGGCGGAAGCGGCACGGGGGATACGGTCAAGGGTGATACTGGCAAGGATAACGGTAACACGGGCGGTACGACGGACATCCCGGCGCCTCCGGCGTGCGATCACGATTTTTCGGTCGTGACGCTGGCGGGGTATAAGTGTTCCAAGTGCGGCGAGCAGAAGGTCTATTATCACGACTGGGAAGTATTATACGACGGTTTAAAAGACAAGGACACGGGAGACTTTTACGCGTGCAGTCATTCTTCGTGGGAAGTGACGTCCCTTGGGTTTAGATGCAAGTCCTGCGGCGGAGAGATCAAATGCTCCGGGCATAACTGGGTAGGGCAGGAACCGAGTGAATTTACCGGGGTTAAGCATACGTTCTGTAAGAGCTGCGGAAAAGATATGACGTTGGAAGGCTCTTCTTATGACGGTTCTAAACATGTTTGCGACAATCCGCCATCAATAGGTAAGCGTTCTATGGGCGAGTACCGCACCTCAGCGTGGGTTTGCAGCGGGGGATGCGGGGTAATGATATATCACAACTCTGATGATGGTACTTATTCTTATTATGTGGACTTGTACGATCGAAGAGGAGAGGTCTATTCCGTTAGATTGGGGACGCCGTCTCAGAGTGTTATCAATTCCTTGAAGATAGAGACAAAATGGTGGTAAAAACATCTTGACATTATTTAATGTCTACGGTAATATAAAAATATAAATACACTTATTGCTACAATCTCCTTATAACCGCCCTTACTTGAAAGGGTGTAAAGGTAGGTAAATTAAATAAACTGGTATAGAGGAATCAATCCCCTACGTAATATTTCGTAGGGGATTGATTTCTCTATACGTACATGTTAAAATGACAAAGAAAGGCGAGATGCCGTCCTCGCGCGTGGAGAAATCCGCGAGGCGAAAATATAGGGAAACCGGAAAGTGCTTTTCTCCTGTAATTACCGGGAGAGGATAGAAGCCGGATGTACTTATATGCCTATAATCAGGATAAGAGAAGTCTGGATTATGGGGTAAAGGTAAGAAAGAGGAAATATATAGAAGACTAGATGTTTTGTATATGAGCCTTGGCAGGAAATCAAAAAGAAGATTTTAGCCGAAAAAGTAGATTTAGACGATTCGCGCTGAAAGGGACGTTGGCGTACCTTTCAGCGTGAAATTTTTTTGCCCAGACCACGGAAATCCGTGGTATGCAACAAACTCAACAGCACCCAAAACTTAGTTATATATATTTGTTTTTCAATTTGAATTAGAAGTTGATAATGCCTTGGCGTATATGATAAGTTTTTCTAATTGGGATTCTGATAACCCTTTGCATGTTTCTGTGAGAGCAAAAAGCGAAGGGGATTCATTTTGCTCAATTATCATTTTATCTGACTGTGATTCCGCCGTGTTTCCAATTAAATAATCTGTGGATGTTGAAAAAACTTCGGCCATTTTAGCGATGATCTGTATCGAAGGATTGCGTGTACCAGCTTCGTATCGAAGATAAGCGGGTTGGGATATTTGAATTCTCTTAGCAGCCTCCTGTTTGGTTATTCCGAGCTTTAGGCGGCATTCTTTTAAGCGTTCTCTATCTAAATTTACCATTATTACCTGTACTCCTTTCGTTTGAATATAAGATATATTTCTATTTTACCACAAACATCTTGACAATACCATTGGTATATGACAATATAAATATACCAATGGTATATAGAAAAACGATTGCATGTGTATTTCGCATAACACGAATACTATCAGAACATTGCCTGATAAAAAGAATTCAATGATTGCGGAAAAAATACATACTTGTTATAATTAACGGAAAGGAATGCTTATGGCTAAGACAAAAGAAGAGATTTTATATGACGAAAATGTCAAAAAATTCCTGTCACAGAAGAATATTCTTGCATACATATTAAAATATTGTGTAAAAGAATTTTCTGATATAGAAATTCCAGATATCATTCCGTGCATAGAGGGAGAGCCAGAAATTTCAAAAATCAAGGTAGATGCATCGCTTACACACGTGAATGATTTTTACGATGTGAAGTCTATCGACGGAATGAATACAGAGGATACATCAAGAGAAGAGGGAAAAGTATTTTTTGATATCAGATTTTATGTGAGATTCCCACAGGAAGATGAGCTGGTAAAAATGCTTATAAATGTAGAAGCTCAAAACGAAGTTGAGAATCTGTCGTATGATATTGTGACAAGGGGCATATATTATTGTGCGAGGATGATTTCTTCACAGAAACAGCGCGAATTTGTCAAATCGGAATACGAAAAGATCAAAAAGGTGTATTCAATCTGGGTGTGTACAAGGTGCAAGGAAGAATACCGGAAAGATACAATCACATCGTATTCTTTTGAACAGACGAATGTCGTCGGGAATTATCCGGACAAGGACAAATATGATCTTATGACAGTAGTGGTAATTGGCCTGGCGGAAGAGGTGGCTGGAGCATCGTCAGAAGAACTAAAGCTACACCGGTTATTGGAAACATTTTTTGCGTCCGCATTAAGCAAGGCGGAAAAAAGAGATATTGTTGAAAATGAATATCATATTCCATACAATGAGGACATCGAAAGGAGCGTGGAAGAGATGTGTAACGCGAGTCAAGGAGTATTAAATAAGGGTATCGAGATTGGAACAGAAAAAGGTATTGAAAAAGGCATTGAAATTGGTGTGATTAAAGGAAAAGTAGAAGCATATCATGAAACTGGAATGAGTGTATCCGAGATAGCCGATAAGATCAATATCTCAGAAAAAGAAGTAAATGATATTATCAGTGGATTAGTCAAATAAAGAACCGTAAATTTTTAATGGTGGCCGATTATTATCGACCACCATTTTTACATAGGTGCGCCTAGCGGCGCACG
>DHJV01000007.1:0-332 GCA_002404515.1 Lachnospiraceae bacterium UBA4711
ACCCGTTATTTATTTTTTAGTAACAGCAGATTGATTGAAGCAGGATTTTTTTACTTGTAAAAAGGAGGAGCGTATGGGAGAAGAAAAGAAATTAAACATCCGTATCGGGCAGGTCAAGGATGTCAACAACCGGCAGGTATTCAGCAATCATGTACTTTGTGCGCAGTTTTTGCGCGACTATGCAGATCTGGATATCTTAAAGAATGTCCAGCCAGAGGATATCGAGGATGTGACGGACAAGTATCAGGCATACTTGGGAATCGAATTTGAGACGGATACCGTGAAGAAGATCCATTTGCCGGAAATGCGGAAAGATATGCCGCTTTATATGG
>DHJV01000007.1:455-5965 GCA_002404515.1 Lachnospiraceae bacterium UBA4711
GATTATGCAAAGACGATGGAAAAGGCGCATCCGGGGATTTCTAAGACAAAGGGCTTCCGGTATCCGCCGGTGTTCCCGATTGTGTATTATGAGGGCACGGGAAAATGGACGGCTGCCATGCAGGTAAAAGAGCGGGTATTTATGAATGAGATCTTTGCATCGTACATTCCTGACTTTACATACCGGTTTGTGAATGTCCACCAGTATACAAACGAAGAGCTGCTGATTCATGAGGATGAAATGTCGCTTTTGATGATGATAAACCGTATTCAGACACCGCAGGATTTTTCGGATTTTCTAAGATCCAATCAGGATGAAATCCGTGAGATCATGGAGCGGGCGTCGGAGAATATTGTGCAGATCATCGTAAATTCGCTGTGGGCGTTATTTATGAAGATGAGGGTATCGGTTTCTGAGGCGACAGATTGTTTGAGAAAAATGATCGGAGGCGGGAGCATGGGAAACTGGTTTGAGAATATGGAGCCAATGAACATACAGGAAGAGCGTGCGAATACGAAGAGAGAACGGGAACGGGCAGATCAGGCAGAAAAAACAGTCATAGATCTTTTGAAAAAGATAGTTGATTCAAAAGAATTAGCGATTAAGAATCTTGTAGAATCCTACGACAAAACCGAGGACGAAGCACAGAAACTCGTGGAAAAATACTGGTAGGAAAAACCATTTATTCTTGCATGCGTCGTCGTAGATAGCAGATCCACATCGCGATCGTTGTGACAACCCACGAGATCAGGAAATCGATAAAATGGTGGAGAAGGGCTTTGGCATAGGAATCCTGCCGCGCCTTATATTGCAGCGAATCCCATACGAGGTTGAGATTCGTCCATTGCAGGAACCATATTTCCGGGGAATCGGCGTTGCAATGAAAAACCGCGAACGTGTCACACCGGTAACGGAACGCTTCTTTTCTTATTTACATTTTATGGAGGATACGGATGCAGGACATTAGAATAAATAATATATCGAAAGCTTATGGAGAAAAGCAGGTGCTAAGCCATATCTCGAAAGGGTTTCCAGCCGGAGAGACAACCATGATCATGGGCGCGTCGGGCTGTGGTAAGACAACCCTGCTTCGGATTCTGCTTGGATTAGAAACGCCGGATAACGGTGAAGTGATCGGAATGCCGGAGAAGGCTGCCGTATTATTTCAGGAAGACCGGCTGTGCGAGGATGCTTCTGCTTATGAGAATATCGCTCTTGTGCTGGAGCGCAAGGCGACGCGCGCGCAAAGGGACGCACAGCGCCGTAAAATAGAGCAGGAGGCGGCACAGGTTGGTATCACGAAAGAAGACTTAACACAGAACGCCATGGAATTAAGTGGTGGCATGCGGCGGCGGATTGCCCTGCTCCGTGCGTTATTGTATGAGGCAGATTGTGTGATCCTGGATGAACCCTTCAAAGGCTTGGACGCCGCGACGAAGAAAACCGTGATGCAGTATGTGAAGGAAAAGACTGCTGGGAAGACAACATTTCTGGTGACACACGATGCTGCGGAGGCAGACTTTTTCGGTGGGAACAGATGGAACCTGCCGACCGAAAATAAAAATTCAAATGATGAGTAAAATTTTACTAAAAAAAGAGACGTAAATGATAGACGTCTCTTTTCTTATGTGGAAAAATACGATATAATTGTAATATGCGTGATTGCGCGCATCTGGTTGTCTGCAGAGATTGTCAGACAGCCGTACAGATAAAAAAAATATAAGAATTTTTATAAAAAAGGAGTGTTGAAATGAAGATCAATTATGTAGGAAATCAGGGCGACTTTACTATGGAGAATCCAGAGATGCTTAGTTATCTTTATTTTCCAATCGCAAATGAATCAGGGGTTATGAGTTCGGTTGCACCCGATCTCGCAGGCGACTCGAAGATGAGCCAGAATTCATTCCTTATGCCACCAGTAAGCTGTGAGAATCTGCACAATGACAAGTCCTCCAGAAATGTATGGTGCAAGATCAATGGAAAGACACTCTGGTCATTGACTGGACGTTCCGCTGCCCAGCAGGCAGAGCTTTTTACAGAGGACAAGGAACCGACATATTTAGAAGCAGGCTTTATGCATCATAAGATCACACGTACTTCCGAGAAGAACGGTGTGAAGGCATCCCTTTCCAGTGTATCTCCGGCCAGCGGTGAGAAACTGGAGCTTTTGAAGGTAGAGATTACAAATATTTCAGAGAAAGAAATGACGATGCAGGTGGTAACTGCAATTCCGATTTATGCAAGATCTGCGGATAACATCCGAGACCATCGTCATGTAACGGCTCTGCTTCATCGTATCACAACGAATGAGACCGGCATCCTTGTAAAGCCGACGATGACATTTGACGAGCGTGGACATAAGCGCAACGAGATCAACTATGGCGTGTTCGGCGGAAATGAAAGTGAGACACCAATCGGTTATTACCCAATCGTGGAAGATTTCATTGGCGAGGGTGGTAATCTGGAGAATCCACGTGCACTTTATAAGAACCCACTTGCACCATATGCAAAGGGAGAAGGCATCGACGGCTACGAAGCATTGGGCGGCGTTGTATTTGCAGAGAAAAAGGTGGCTGCCGGTGAGACAATTTCCTATGTGATCGCAATGGGCTATGGCGACAGTGCAGAAGAACTTACGACAGCTGCAAACAAGTTCCTGAGTGTCAAGGCATTTGACAAGGCATGGGATGAGACGATCGCATACTGGCAGGAGAAGGTCAATGTCTCTTACCATACAGGCAACAAGGATTTCGACCAGTGGATGAAGTGGGTAAGCTTTCAGCCGATGCTGCGTCGTATCTATGGATGTTCGTTCCTTCCACATCATGATTATGGTAAGGGCGGCCGTGGATGGCGTGACCTGTGGCAGGATTGCCTGGCACTTCTTATCATGAATCCGGACGGCGTGCGTCAGATGCTGATCGACAACTTCGGCGGTGTGCGTCTCGATGGTACAAATGCAACCATCATCGGAAGCAAGCAGGGCGAATTTATCGCCGACCGTAACGGTATCGCGCGTGTATGGATGGATCACGGCGTATGGCCATATCTTACAACGGAGCTTTATATCAACCAGACAGGAGATTTGGATATCCTGTTAGAAGAAAATACATATTTCAAGGATCTTTTAATTTGTCGTGGTGAGAAACGCGATACAGACTGGGATATCTCACAGGGTGAAAAACAGAAGGATGCAGCAGGAAATGTATACTCCGGAACCTTGTTAGAGCATCTGCTGATCCAGAATCTGTCTTCCTTCTACGATGTCGGAGATCACAACGAGATCCGTCTGCGTGGCGCAGACTGGAATGACGCACTCGATATGGCAGCACAGCGTGGCGAGAGCGTGGCATTTACAACGATGTACGCAGACAATATGGATCATATTGCAGGTCTGCTTGCGGCGTTTGAGGCATCTGGCAGAAAAACGGTGAAGATCGCAAAGGAGATGCAGCAGCTTCTCGTATCCGGCGCAGATCTGTATGAGGATGTGGCGAAGAAGCGAGAAGTTCTCATGAACTACTGCGAGACCTGCAGACATACACTTTCCGGTGAGAAGGTAGAAATCTCTGTAGCAGAGCTTGCAGCAAACCTCAAGGAGAAAGCAGACTGGATGCGTGAGCACATCCGCAAGACGGAATGGGTACAGACTGCAGAGGGCGACGGTTTCTTCAATGGTTATTATGACAACTCCGGCAAGGCGGTTGAGGGCGATATCAATGGCGGCGTCCGCATGATGCTTACATCACAGGTATTTACGATCATGTCGAAGACAGCAACCGACGAGCAGGTGGCAGAGATTGTGAAGTCCGCAGACAAGTATCTGTATGATGCTTCTGTTGGAGGTTACCGCCTGAACACGGATTTCCATGAGGTAAAGATGGATCTTGGACGTATGTTTGGATTCGCTTATGGTCATAAGGAAAATGGTGCCGTGTTCTGCCACATGGCAACAATGTTTGGAAATGCACTTTATACAAGAGGCTTCGCGAAGGAAGCGTATAAAGTATTTAATACATTATTTGAGCACTGCAATGATATCGAGAAGAGCCGCATCTATCCGGGTGTGCCAGAGTATGTTGATGCAAAGGGACGAGGCGTGTATCACTATCTGACAGGTGCTGCAAGCTGGCTGCTTGTAACGGTAATTACACAGATGTTTGGTGTGCGCGGACAGATGGGAGATCTGGCATTCGTGCCACAGCTTCTGCCAGAGCAGTTTGATGCAAACGGAGAAGCAGGCCTTTCTATGATCTTTGCAGACAGAAGCATCGAGATCGTTATGAAGAATGCAGAGAAAAAGGCACCGGTCGATTACAAGGTAAGAGCAATTACAATCGATGGCGCAGCTTACGACTTTGCCGGAACACCAGTGATCAAGCGTGCAGATATCGAAGCACTTTCCAAGGATGCACAGCACACGATCGAAGTAACACTTGCTTAAGGAGGAACCTAGTATGGAAGGAATTGAAATTATAGATTTTCAGCCGGAAGGCTACAAACCACTTGTGGATTACGAAAACTGGAGAGTCGCAGTCTTAAAGTTCTGCGACGACCTGCTGATCGAGAATGTAAAGACAATGCAGAAGCATTTATATACCGACGAGGTATTCGTGCTGGTACAGGGTCATTGCACATTGTTCCTCGCTGGCGAGGGCGACAAGCCGGGCAAGATCACGGCCGTACACATGGAGCCACACAAGATCTACAACATCAAGAAGGGAACATGGCATAACCATATTATGGATACAGACGGCGAAGTCGTAATCGTAGAAAACCGTGACACCTGCGACGACAACTCCCCAATCCTGCCACTCGACGAGGCACAGATTAAGGAATTATACGCCGCCGCAAAGCAACTAACACAGTCAAAGATAAATTAGATATATAAATAAAACAGGATAATTGTTCAAAATGTATATCGAATGATGGATATTACAGATTCTAATGCAGACCATTGGAACACGTCAGCACTTAACGAGCTGCACCGGAAGAATGAGGGTGCAGGGAGTTTAGTGTCTGCTACGTGTGGAAGTGAGCGGGAGCGCGTCTGCGTAGAACTGTAATATCCATCATTCGTAGAGATGCAGCTTACAATTATCCGTCATTATTAGAAAGGGAAAAATATGTTTGACAATAAGAACCGCTTTGTAATAGAAAACTACAACAAACAGTCCTGTTTCGCAAGCTTCCTCCCAGGCATCAGCGGCATCCATGGAACCCCGCTCTGGAACTTCTATGTAAACCGCGGACAGGCAATCTGTAGCTTCGGCTCAGAAAACAAAGATCATTCCATCATGGAATTTTATCCGGCACATCAGTCCTACCAGTTCACAAAGACGATGGGCTTCCGCACATTTCTGAAGGTAGACGGAACATTTTACGAGCCATTTGTGGACGACGATATGCCACATAAGATGTATATTGGTATGAACGAGCTGGAAATCGAGGAGACAAACGAAGCACTTGGTATCAAAGTAAACGTTTTGTATTACACGATGCCGAATGAG
>DHJV01000007.1:5987-59244 GCA_002404515.1 Lachnospiraceae bacterium UBA4711
AAAATGAGCGTCTCGGCGGTCTGGTTCGTACGGTGACGATCACGAATCTCTCCGGAGCGAAGAAGGATGTGGAAGTGTTAGACGGTATGCCGGCACTGCTTCCATATGGTATCGCGTTAAAGGATATGAAGGAGACGGCGCAGACAACAAAGGCATGGATGCAGGTCGAGGACGTAAACGAGAAGCTGCCATATTACCGCGTGCGTATTGCACTTGCCGACGCGGCAGAGGTTTCCGAGGTAGAGGCAGGAAACTTCATGGTATCTGTGAACAAGGATGGCGGGAAGCTTCCAATCATCGCAGATCCAGAGTTGATCTTTGATTACGATACAAGTCTGGCAAAGCCGGTGAATTTCTTCCAGACAGAAGTGCTTGCGCTTGCAGCAGAGCATCAGCTTTGCGCCAATCAGGTACCGGCAGGGTTTGCGTGTGCACATGAGGAAATCACTGACAGTTATACGATTTATTCCGTATATGGTCAGGCAGGCACAAAGGAGTTGTTCCATACATTTGCAGATGCTGGCTTGAATGCGGCATATTTTGCAAGAAAGCATGAAGAAAATGATGCGATCATCAATGAACTTGCAGACACGATTGCAACGACAACGGCAGATCCGGTCTTTGACGCGTACTGCAAGCAGACATATATTGACAACGTGCTGCGTGGCGGATATCCGGTGAAGCTTCCGGGCGGACATATCTTCTATGTATATTCCAGAAAGCACGGCGATGTGGAGCGTGATTACAATTTCTTCTCCATGCTTCCGGAATATTATTCTCAGGGAAATGGAAACTTCCGTGATGTAAACCAGAACCGTCGAAGCGATATCTATTTTGCGAACTTCGTCGGCGATTACAATATCAAGGTATTTTATGATCTGCTGCAGCTGGACGGCTACAATCCATTGCAGGTAAAGCAGATCACTTACTCATTAAAGCCAGAGGCAGAAGCAGAAGTGCTCTCCTATGTAACTGGGAATGCAGATGTTCTGAGGGATTTATTTGCAAAGCCATTTACACCGGGTAAATTATATGCACAGATCTACAATAAGAAGGTTGGTCTCACTGTTGACGAAGACAAGTTCTTCGCGGTTGTGATGGAACACAGCGTTGAGAATCTGAATGCAGATTTCGGTGAGGGCTACTGGAGTGACCACTGGACGTACAATCTCGATCTCGTTGACGCATATCTGTCCGTCTACCCGGAGAAGGAAGAGGCAATGCTCTTTGATGCGAAGGATTATACCTATTATGAGTCAAAGGCAACTGTGCTTCCACGAGTGAAGCGGTATGTCAAGACAGAGAAGGGTGTCAGACAGTACCATTCCATCGAGGAGGAGAAGAAGGCAGAGGTAACCTTCGACAAGGCACGTACAGCATACGGAAAGGGTGAGGTTTATACTTCAAACCTTGCAACGAAGCTCGTGCTGATGAGTACACTCAAGTTTGACGCGCTTGATATGAAGGGCATCGGTGTTGAGATGGAAGGCGGAAAGCCGGGCTGGTATGACGCGTTAAATGGCCTGCCGGGATTGTTCGGTTCTTCTGTCTGCGAGACGTATGAGTTACAGCGGATGTTATTGTTCCTGCGTGAGGAGCTTGCGAAGTTTGACCGTGCAGTAGACGTTCCGGCAGAGCTTGCCGAGCTGATCGAAAAGACGGATGCAGCACTGAAAGCTTATACAAAGGGCGGTGACCGTCTGGCGGTATGGAATGCAGTCAATATCGCGAAGGAAGCATATCGTGAGAAGACCGCATTTGGCATTGATGGAAAAGAAGAGACGATTCCGGCTGCGGCACTTGTGGCAATTCTTGACCGCATGATCGCATATGTGGAAGAAGGAATCGAGCTTGGCTGCGCGATGAAGGACGGCATTGCACCGGCATATATGGCATACAGCATGTCTGATTACACAGAGAAAGAAGGCGTGATCACACCGGAGAATCTGCAGGTGGTTGATATCCCATTGTTCTTAGAGGGACCGGTCCGTTACCTGAAGCTGCCACAGACACACGAGGCAAAGGAAGCACTTTACGAGAAGGTAAAGGCTTCAGATATGTATGATAAGAAGCTTGATATGTACAAGGTCAATGCACCGCTGACGAAATGCTCTTACGAGATTGGACGTGCGCGTGCGTTTTCACCAGGCTGGCTGGAAAACGAATCCATCTGGCTGCATATGGAGTACAAATATTTACTGGAGCTTTTGAAGTCCGGGCTTTATGAAGAGTATTTTGCGGACTTAAAGAAGATGGGCGTTCCATTCCTGCCTTATGAGACATATGGCAGAAGTCCATTGGAGAATTCATCGTTCTTAGTAAGCTCTGCAAACTTCAATGAGAAGATTCACGGAAAGGGCTTCGTGGCAAGACTGAGTGGTTCGACCGCGGAGTTCTTACAGATGTGGGAACTCATGATGAACGGCGCGAAGCTATTTACAATGCAGGACGGTGTGCTTGCATTTAGGCTTGCCCCGGCAATTCCGGCATATCTTGTGAAGGATGATGGCAAGATAGAAGCAACGTTGTTTGGTAAGATTAAGGTCGTATACGACTGTGGCAGCAAGCGGGATCTGATTCCGGGACAGTATACAGTTGCAAAGTACGAGCTTGTTTTCAATGACGGAAGCGCAGAGACCTGCGAGGCAGCAGTTGTATCCGGGGAAGCAGCACAGCGTATCCGAGATGGAAAGGCTGCAGAGATCCGCGTAACGATTCAGTAAAGCAGAATGTAATAGAAAGTTCGTGACAAGAACAGGAAAATTATATATAATAAATGTCAATTATGTGATTTACAAAAATCAGGTGAAGGAGAAGCGGGCTTTCTAAGACGCGAACAGGGATTATGAAAAAAATTGGAGCATATTTATTATCACTTGTGATGCTGCTCGGTGTGATCGTATTGCCAGTCAATACCACACAGGCAGCGGAGGCGGTGCCGACAGTATCATATAGTGTACATGCACAGAGTTACGGCTGGATGAATCCGGCTCAGAACGGAAAGACAGCAGGTACGACCGGAAAGAGCAAACGTCTGGAAGCGATTGCGATTTCTTTAAAACAGAATGGAACGTCTTATACAGGCGGACTTCGCTATCAGACACATGTGCAGACTTATGGCTGGATGAACTGGGTGGATGCCGATACGAAGGGCGCGTCACCAAGAAGCCTTGCAGACAAAGGACAGTATGCGGGAACCGTTGGAAAGTCAAAGCGCATGGAAGCAATCCGGATGGAATTGACCGGTGAGCTTGCCAATCATTTCGAAGTGTTATACCGTGTCCATATGCAGACCTATGGCTGGAGCTCATGGACGAAGGGCGGAGAGACTGCCGGAACGGTTGGACAGGGCAAACGTCTCGAAGCAATCGAGATCAGGCTGATCCAGAAGCCAACAGTGACGCCGACAGCTACAGTCAATTATCAGGTACATGCACAGTCTTATGGATGGATGAATACGGTAACAGGCGGAACAATTGCGGGTACAACCGGACAGGGCAAGCGCCTCGAAGCAATCAAGATTGATTTAAAGACACAGGGCATAACGGGCGGTATCGTCTATAACACCCATGTACAGTCCCTGGGCTGGACAAAAGATGTTTCGAATAACGGCGTGAGTGGTACGACAGGTCAGTCGAGACGGATCGAAGCAATCTGTATGCATCTGACAGGAGATATCACAGCCTATTATGATATTTATTATCGCGTCCATTGTCAGTCACTCGGCTGGCTTGACTGGGCGAAAAATGGACAGATGGCAGGCACGACGAACGGTGGGAAACGGATGGAGGCAATCCAGATCCGGCTTGTCAAAAAGGGCGGCAAGGCACCAGGGGCAACGAAAAAACCGTATGTCTATATTGAACCACCGGCAATCACGAAGGATACATATGAGATTCGCGTAAACAAGCAGGAAAGCTGCATCACGATCTATAAGGATGGCGTGCCAATCAAGGCAATGACCTGCTCACCGGGGGATGCCACTCCGGTTGGAACCTTCTATCTGGCCGGAAAATGGCGTTGGAACGCATTGATGGGCGGTGTGCAGGGACAGTATTGTTCACAGATACAGGGCGATTTCTTATTCCATTCGGTGTTATATAATAAGACCAATCCGCGCACACTGATTCCAAGCAGTTACAACAATCTTGGAAAACGAGTATCGCATGGATGTGTCCGGCTACAGGTAATCGACGCAAAGTGGATCTTTGATAATTGTCCAAGGGGCACAAAGATTACGATCTATAATTCCAGTGATCCGGGACCTCTCGGTAAGCCGGTATTACAGAAGATACCGGGCAGCCAGACATGGGATCCGACGGATCCGGCAATCTAAATAAAAAAGCGGGGTGTCGCATCGGAACATACAAACATGTCTCCGGTGCGACTGTCGTGTTTTTGGAAAGAGACAAATGAGCATGAATCATTTGTAAAAAGAGGAACTATGTACTTAGAAGAACAACGAAGAAGAGCATTGAGCTTGCTTGCAAATTTGATCATATGGGTATTTGAGACGGTATCATTTGGTGTGATTTGGTTTGGAGAGTATCACAATCCGTTATTCTTTCGGGGAAATTATGTTGTAATCGGGTTGTATGCCGTCTTTTTGTTTCTGATCACCAAGAGCTTCAATGGATATAAATTAAGCTATATGCGAGTGCTGGATTTATGTCTTTCACATGGACTTGCAATCGTGATCGGCGGAGCTGTTGCGTATATTTTTATTTGCATGGTGTCACGTGATTATATGAACGTGCTTCCGGTTATCATAATGGTAATCATACAGATCGTGTTTGAGACGCTCTGGGTGATTCTGATACAGCATATCTACATGCTGTTTTTCCCGCCGCGGAAGCTGATCGTGATTTATGGTATTTATCCGCCGGAGAATTTCCTGCTCAAGATCAATGCCAGACGCGACCGTTATCAGATCTGTGAGGTATTAAACTATCAGCAGGGTATGGAGAAGATCCAGCAGGATGTATTGGATTTCGAGGGAGTCGTACTGTACGACCTGCCGTCAGAAGACCGGAACAACATTTTGAAATATTGCTTTAAGCATTCTATCCGTACTTATGTCATTCCGAAAATCACGGATATTATCATGAAGGGCGCGGACGACATGCATCTGGTAGATACTCCGGTATTTCTGTCGAGAAATATCGGCCTGCAGGCAGATCAGCGGTTCTTTAAGCGAGCAACCGATCTGTTAATATCCGGTGTTGGAATCGTGGCAGCATCTCCAATTATGCTGATTATTGCGATTGCGATCAAGGCATATGACCATGGTCCGGTCTTTTACCGTCAAGTTCGGCTGACACGGGGCGGAAAACAGTTTATGATCTATAAGTTCCGAAGCATGCGCATCGATGCAGAAGCGAATGGCGCACAGCTTGCAAAGAAGAATGATGACCGAATCACACCAGTTGGAAAAGTGCTGCGGAATCTCCATCTGGACGAATTACCACAGCTTTTCAACGTGTTTGCCGGTGATATGTCGATGGTTGGTCCAAGACCGGAACGACCGGAGATCTTCGAGAAATACGAGGAGTCAGTGCCGGATTTTGATTTCCGTCTGAAGGTGAAGGCGGGACTGACCGGATATGCACAGGTATATGGAAAATACAACACAACTCCGATTGATAAATTAAAACTGGATCTGACGTATATTCAGGAATATTCTTATCGGTTAGATTTGAAACTATTGCTTTTGACCTTCCGTATCGTGTTCCGTAAGGAAAGCTCGGAGGGGGTAGATAAGAACCAGCAGACCGCGTTAAAGGATAAAAACGAGAAAGGATAAAGGTATCACACATGAATGTAGCAGTGATTATTGCCGGAGGCTCCGGACAGAGGATGGGACAGGATATCCCAAAGCAGTTTATCAACGTATATGACAAACCGGTTTTGATCTATACACTGGAGAGTTTTCAGAGAAATGATCTGATCGATGCGATCGAGGTTGTCTGCATCGATGGATGGCATAATGTATTATGGGCATATGCCAAGCAGTTTAACATCACAAAGGTAAAATGGGTGATTTCCGGAGGCAGCAGTGCGCAGGAATCTATCCGAAATGGCGTCTATAACCTGAAGGATGTCTGCTCTGCAGAGGATAACATCATCATTCATGACGGTATCCGTCCACTGGTTGACGATGAGGTACTGGAGGATGTCATCGCGAAATGTAATGAGTTTGGAAATGGTGTTACGTCCCTTCCGTACAATGAGCAGATCTTTGTAATTGATGACGAGGTATCCACAACGAAATACATCCCACGTGAGACGCTGCGCCGCGTATCGACACCACAGGCATACAAGTTTGACAAGCTTGTGTGGGCGTATGAAAAAGCGTTTGCAGAGGAAATCGGTATCTATGGTTCTTCTTATACGAATACTATGATGGTAGAGCTTGGCGAGCGCCTGTATTTTGCGAAGGGCTCGGACAAGAACATCAAGCTCACGACGAAGGATGACCTGGAGATCTTCAAGGGTTACCTGACTGCAGAGAAGGATAAATGGTTGAAGTAGGAGAGACAACGATGCATTTATATGACAGCAAATTATACATGCAGGATGTAAGTGCAGCTGCCGGTCTGCCACAGGTACAGGCACTTGCAGATGCATCCGTGCTGATCTCCGGCGGAACCGGAATGATCGGCAGCTTCCTGATCGATGCGCTTTTATATGCGAACCAGAACGGTCAGGCACAGACAGAGGTTTATATATTAGGTAGAAATGAGGAGAAGGCACGTGCGCGTTTTGCGGACTATGCGGCGTGTCCCCAGTTTCATTTTATTAAACAGGATATCAATGAGCCGGTGGTTGGAAATCCAGCACTGCCAGCGAAGATTGACTTTGTGATCCACGCGGCAAGCAATACCCATCCGGTTGCCTATGCGAGTGATCCGATCGGAACGATCACCGCAAATGTATTTGGAACCCAGTATCTGCTCGACTATGCGAAGGCGGCAGGCTGTAAGCGGTTCGTATTTTTATCCTCGGTTGAGATCTATGGGGAAAACCGCGGCGATACGGATAAGTTTGCAGAGGACTATCTCGGCTATATCGACTGCAACACGATGCGTGCCGGATACCCGGAGAGCAAACGTACCGGTGAGGCATTGTGTCAGGCGTACCGCAAACAGAAGGAGATGGATGTCGTAATCCCGCGTCTGTCCCGTGTGTATGGCCCAACGATGCTGATGAGCGATACAAAGGCGTTGTCCCAGTTCATCTTAAAGAGTGTGAAGCGGGAGGACATCGTGTTAAAGAGCGAAGGAACACAGGAGTTTTCGTATGCCTATGTGGCAGATTGTGTCGCAGGTATCCTTGCCGTTATGATGGATGGCAGAGACGGCGAAGCATACAATATCTGTTCCAAGGATTCGGATGTACAGCTTCGTGATGTGGCAAAGCAGCTTGCCAGGCTCGCAGATAAGCAGGTCGTATTTGATCTGCCGGATGCAACCGAGCAGGCAGGCTACTCCAAAGCGACAAAGGCAACCCTTGACACGACGAAGCTTTGCGAAGAACTTGGATTTATGTCACAGTACGATATGAAGACCGGACTTTCCCACACCGTACAGGTGCTGCGGGAAATTATGTAGATGAGAAAATAGGGAAAAAGATATGGGAGCAAAAATAAAAGAGTTTCGTCAATATAACAATTTATTTACGGAGCTTGTCAGAAAAGGAATCAAATTAAAATACAGACGATCTTATCTTGGAATCGTCTGGTCGATGATCGAGCCATTGCTTACAATGATCGTATTGACGCTGGTATTTGGTACGTTGCTTGGACATAAAGAGAAATCATTTCCGGTTTATATCCTGACCGGACGACTGATGTATACGCTGTTTTCACAGTCGACGACCTCTGCCTTAAAGTCCATCCGGCAGAATGAGGCGATGATCAAGAAAGTATATGTTCCAAAATACCTGTATCCACTTGCAAATATCTGTTTTAATTATATTTTGTTCCTGATTTCGCTTGTGGTGCTTGCGGTTGTGGCATTGGTATTAGGAGTATTCCCGACATGGCGTACTCTGCTTGCCATCGTGCCACTGCTCAATCTGTTCTTACTGTCCATCGGTGTCGGTATGATACTTGCGACGATCGGTGTGTATTTCCGCGATATGGAATATCTGTGGAACGTTGCGCTGATGCTGATTATGTATACCTGTGCGATCTTCTATTATCCAAAGAAGATCCTGAATAGTAATGTAAGCTGGATCCTCAAATTCAATCCGCTGTTTTGCATTATTAACAATTTCCGTAACTGCGTATTTGGCAGGGCGATGAGTGCACATATGCTGATCTATTCCTTCACCTTTGCATTTATCTGCATTGTGGTTGGAATCGCAGTATTTAACAAGAAACAGGATCAATTCATTCTGCATCTGTAAGGCATGGGAGGAGATATCATGAGCGAAGAAACAAGAAATGACGTAATTACATTATCCCATGTTGGCATGGAGTTTCATCTGAACAAGGAAAAAGTAGACAGCCTGAAGGAATATTTTATCAAGCTCGTGAAGCATGATATCGCGTATACGGAGTTTTGGGCGTTAAAGGATGTGACGTTTACAGTCAAACAGGGTGACCGGGTTGGAATCCTGGGATTAAATGGTGCGGGTAAATCGACTCTGATGAAAGTGATTGCCGGTGTGTTCAAACCGACCGAGGGCACGATTGAGAAAAAAGGTGTGCTTGCGCCGATGATCGAGCTTGGTGCCGGGTTTGATATGCAGTATACCGGTGCGGAAAATATCTTTCTGTATGGTGCGGTGCTTGGACATTCGCGGAAGTTCATGGAAGAGAAATTCGATGAGATCGTGAAATTCTCCGAGCTTGGCAAGTTTATTGATGTACCGCTCAAGAACTATTCTTCCGGTATGAAGGCAAGACTTGGATTCTCGATTGCAACGGTGGTACGCCCGGATATTCTGATTCTGGATGAAGTGTTATCGGTCGGTGATGCAAAATTCCGCAAGAAGAGCGAGAAAAAACTGGTTGATATGATGGATACCGGTGTGACGGTACTTTTCGTATCACACAACTTGGATCAGGTGAAGCGTATCTGCAACAAAGCGATGATTCTGGAACATGGCGAGATGAAAGCATATGGAGATATTGACGAGGTAGCTCCAATCTATGAAGAGATGATTCAATAATATGGGATTTTATATCAGACAGATCATAAAAATGACAGCACAGCACGTGCTTTTTCCAATCTATTATTTCTTTTGCTGCCGGAAGCCGGTCACAAAAGGACTGGTTGTGTTTGCGGATGAACATAAGACGGCTTGCCCGCCATCCATGCAGCGGCTGCATGACGCCCTGCTTTCGCAGGAAGGCTTTACGGTAGTGGATGATTTCTTTGATCTGCAGGCGATGTCCGCGCAGGCGGGTATGCGGCGGATGCTTGCATTCATGAAGCTGTATGCACAGGCAGAGTTTGTCATCCTGCAGGATAATTTCCTTCCGGTTTCGTCCTGTCACAAGCGAAAGGGGACAAAGGTGATCCAGCTCTGGCATGGCTGTGGTGCCTTCAAGCGGTTTGGCTATGATGCAAAGGATGATATCCCGCGGTTTTACAAGGGAAATGTCTATAAAAACTATGACCTTGTGACGGTGAGCAGCCCTTACTGCCGACCGTTTTTCACGTCGGCGATGCGGATTAAACATCCCAAGACGGTGCGGGCATACGGAAGCAGCTATACGGATTGCTATTTTGATGAGACCTATAAAGCTGCGATGCGGGAAAAGTTTGAGCAGGTCTACGGCGCGAAGAACGGAAGAACTGTGATCGTATGGGCACCGACCTTCCGTGGAAATGCCGGATTCCAAAATCCGGATGAGCGGATGATCGGGGAGAAGTGGATTGATGCACTTGCGGAAAATCCAGGCTATCTGGTGATAAAAAGTCTGCATCCGCATATGCTGAAACGGGGAGAGACACAGCCGCTTACGACTGGGGAGCTGCTATTCTCCGCAGATTTACTGATTACAGATTACTCATCTGTTTTATTTGAATATTTACTGCTTGACAGACCGATGCTGTTCTTTGCACCGGATCTCGAAACATATAGTGCAGACCGGGGGTGGTATCTATCCTATGAAGATATGCCGGGGACGGTTGTGACCCAGGGAGAACAATTGCCTAACGCAGTGGCTGACACATTGGGGAAGGATGTGTATGCGGAGAAGCGTCATGCGTTCCGGGAGCAGTATATGAGCCGTTGCGATGGAAATGCAACGAAACGATTGGTTCGATATATTTTACATGAGGAGACAAAGAGAAACGATGTTGAAAAGCTTGTTTAAGAGATTTAAGAAGACGATTGTATTTAAGACAATTCAGAAGACCATTCCGTACCGGGCACTGCGGAAGGTGTACCGTGCGTGCAGAAAACGGGCACGCATGATCTACCGTTATGAGATGCTGCGGAAGCATTATCCGAAGCTTTACAGTAAATATGCGGCAAGACCGGTCAATGAAAAGAAGGTTGTTTTTATCGAGGTGCGGGAGAGCAGGATCAGTGACAGTTTTTCCCTGATGTACAAGAAAGTGCAGGAGGAACACAAATACGAGATTCATACACATTTCCTGCGCAGCGGATTTTCAAAGCGGAAGGACTATCAGCATGCCTGCGAGGCTATGATTACAGATATCGCGGATGCAAAATATATCTTCTTAAATGAATCCTCCGATGTGATTGCGGCACTTCCGATGCGCAAGGAGACGATTGTCACACAGCTCTGGCATGGCTGTGGTGCCTTTAAGAAGTTTGGAATGAGTACCGCAGAACTGATTTTTGGCGATGATCGAAAGACATTGGAGAAATATCCATATCATGGAAATTATACCTATGTGACGGTCAGCTCTCCGGAGGTTGTCTGGGCATATGAGGAGGCAATGTCCCTGCAGGATAAAAAGGGCGTGGTTGTGCCAACCGGTATTTCCCGTTCCGATATCTTCTATGATGAAGAAGCAAAAAAAGCGGCGCACGAAAAGCTGCTTTCTGTGGTTCCGCAGGCAAAGGGCAAGAAGGTGATTTTGTATGCACCGACGTTCCGTGGCAGGGTTGCCCGTGCAAAGACACCGAATGAACTGGATATTGCAGCATTTGGCGATGCACTTGGAAAGGATTATATACTTTTGTTTAAATTACATCCATTTGTGAAGAAGCGGACTGCGATTCCGGAAGGATACGAGGATTTTGCGTTTGATCTGACGGATGATATGAGCATTGAGGAGTTATTGTTTGTGGCAGATATCTGTATCTCGGATTATTCATCGCTCGTGTTTGAATATTCGCTGTTTGAAAAGCCGATGATTTTCTTTGCATTTGATCTGGATAACTACTATGACTGGCGTGGATTTTATTATGATTATAAGGAATTTGTTCCGGGACCGATCCACACGACAACCGAAGAGATGATTGAGTATATCCAGCATGTCGATGAACGGTTTGACAAGAAACAGGTACAGGAATTCCGCCATAAATTCATGAGTGCCTGTGACGGACATGCGACCGAGCGGATTATGAAGATGGTGTTTGGAGAGTAAGTATGGTTTCAGTGATTATTCCATTTTACAATGCAAAACAGTATGTATGTGAGGCACTTGCCTCCGCGGTGGTGCAGGAATATGTGCATGAGGTGATATTGGTGGATGACTGTTCGACGGATGATTCAGCGGCATGTGTGCAGGCGTGGCTCGATGCGCATGAGGCACAGACAGCAGACATTTCAATCCGGGTGCTGCAGAATGCAGAAAACAGTGGGGTCGCTGTGTCAAGAAACCGGGGTGTGCAGGAATCAAGTGGAAAATATGTTGCATTTCTGGATGCCGATGATCGTTTTGCACCGGGGAAGTTAAAAAAACAGGTGGAGCTTCTGGAACAGACAGGGGCGTGCCTTTGCAATACCGCCCGCGTGCTGATAAGACCGGACGGAAGCCTGACACAGACGATCATGCATTCCCCGGAGAAGATCACACTTGCGGAACTTGAGAAAACGAATGTGATCAACTGTTCCTCAGTGGTGGCACCGAGAGAGATTCTGCTGAAATATCCGATGCAGCACAGTGAGGTGCATGAGGATTATCTGACGTGGCTTCGGATACTGCGGGCATATCCGTATGCAGTTGGTATCGACGAACCGTTGCTGGAATACCGGCTGTCTGAGAATGGAAAATCAAGAAATAAGCTGAAATCTGCACGGATGACATATCGTACCTACCGGCTGGCAGGGTATCCGGTGTGGAAATCCTGCAGGATGTTTTTGAGCTATATGGTAAATGGTTTGAAAAAGTATGCTGCACATTAAAAATTCACCGTATTTTCAAATAGTACAGGGAATCAAAGATTGATTTTAAAGGCAAGATGCGATATGATAAGAAAGAACGGCTTTGCCGAATAAAGGTTTGAGAGGTATGGATATGGTTGACGAGAAGAAAACCATCCTTATGACGAAGCTTGCGATATTTGAGAAACATGAGAAGAACAAAAGCTTGGTTGTGAGTAAGTATTATAGAAGTGATTATGTCCGTTATAATGTGTTAAAAACATGGGTGGCAGTGACCATATTGTATTGGTGTGTCATTGCAGGATACATATTTATGACATTTGACAGCATTTTAGAGAAGCTGAATGATCTGGATTATTTTGCAGTTGTATATAAGATGCTGGGTGGCTATGTGATCATCTGTGCAATCTATTTTCTGTTTGCATTTATCCTGTATAATTATCGGTATAAGAAAGCAAGAAACGGACTGGTGCAGTACAATATTAACCTGAAAGAACTGATCCATGCGGACGATCCACCGGAGATGCAGCGACGCATGGTCGACGAAACAAAGCGGACAACGGATGATGTTTCCTCAGCCAGAGCACATGCACCACAGCAGGCATCCCGTGCCAATGTCAGCCGGTCTGAGATGGTACAGCGGCAGCTGCAGGCACAGCAGGAGCGCAAGAATCAGGAGATTATCGAAAATGTAAAGCGCCGGAATGAGCGCATTTCTGAGAAACAGCAGGAAGAAGCGCAAAGACAGCGCGAGATAGAAGAAGAGCGACGCAGAATCCGCGCACGCCGTGCGCAATTAGAGCGGGAACAGCTGGAGCGGATCAGACAGGAACAGCAAGGTATGTACCGGGAAGATCATGTCTATAATACAAATACACCAAACGGTGCAGGAAGGGGAGAAAACGAATGACTGGATTGATAGCAGTGAGAAATTCCATACGTGATTTTTTGAGAAAATATGATGAGGTAACCACTCCGATTCTTCGGTTTATCTTTTCGTTTATTTTATTTTCCTGTATAAATTCTTTGTTTGGATATAGTGAGTTTTTACATAGAGGTGTTATCACATTTTTATTGTCTGTGATCAGTGCGCTTGTGACAGGACCGGTTGTTGTATTTCTGGCTGGTGTTGTCGTTGCAGTACATTGCTTCTCTGTATCAATCGATGTAGGTGTTTTGTGCCTGCTGTTATTCCTTGTGATGTATTGCTCCTATATTCGGATGTTCCAGAACACAGGATATGTACTGGCATTGGTGCCAATCTTATATATGTTAAAGATTCCGTTTGCAGCGCCTGTCATGGTAGCAATCTTAGCAGGGTTCTCCGGCGCAGTTCCAGCCGCATTTGGCGTGGTGATTTATTATTTCGCACAGTATGTAAAAGAGGCGAGAGCAACCATCCTTCTTGGTGAGGATGCAGATTTTCAGGGTTATTCCTATATTGTAAATGGTATGATGAAGGATAAGGCAATGCTGCTTGCAATCATTGCATTCGTAGTTGTCGTTATGGTGACGGCACTTATCCATCAGTTGAATTTTGACTATGCATGGTATGTTGCAATCGGTGTTGGAAGCGTATTTACGATTCTGGTATTTATGGTATGCGGCATGATGGTTGACACCAGTGCTTCAGCAGGAAGTCTGGTACTCGGTGCAATTCTCGGTGGAGTGCTTGGTGTGATTATACAGATGTGTAAGAGTGTGATTGATTACTCACACAAGGAATCCGTGCAGTTTGAAGATGATGATTACTATTATTATGTAAAGGCGATTCCAAAGGTGGAAAATGCACAGAAAAAACGTGTAAAAACCATGACGGAGGAAGAGGTTGTGGAGCAGGTGAAGAAGCCGCGCCCACAGCAGGGTGCAAACGGTCAGGCAAGACAGCCGCGCCCACAGCAGGGTGCAAATGGTCAGGCAAGACAGCCACGCCCACAGCAGGGTGCAAACGGTCAGGCAAGACAGCCGCGTTCGCAGCAGGGCGCAAACGGTCAGGCAAGACAGCCACGCCCACAGCAAAACCGAAACAACGGACAGGCAAATCGATAAGACTAGCGATGGTTAAGGGGTGTTAGTTTGAAAAAGTTACTCACAGCATTAAGTGTATATTTTGATTGGTTTTACATACCGAAGATCCATGTGACGGATATTGTTGAGATCATTATTCTGTCGTATGTAATTTACCATGTCATGATCTGGTTTAAAAAGACGCGTGCATGGACCTTGTTCAAAGGAATTGTTGTGTTGTTTATCTTTGTCGGACTGGCAACCCTTTTTCGTTTGAATACGATCCTGTGGATTTTCCGAAACACGATCAGTGTCGGTATTATCGCGGTGATCATCTTGTTCCAGCCGGAGCTTCGGCGCGCGCTGGAAGAGCTGGGACGAAAGAAGATCTTTACGGATGTTCTGGCGAGGGACGATAAGAACCTGCATCTGGAGCGTGTCAACAATCATACGATTGATGAGCTTGTTGCAGCATCCATTGATATGGGTAAGGTAAAGACCGGTGCTCTGATCGTTATCGAGCAGGATGTTGCACTTGGAGAATATGAAAATACAGGAATCCTGATCGATGCTGCTTTGACAAGGCAGCTCCTGATCAATATATTTGAGCACAATACCCCATTGCATGATGGCGCGGTGATCATACGGGATAACCGTGTACTTGCGGCAACCTGTTATCTGCCGCTTACGGACCGTATTGACCTGAACAAGGCGCTTGGAACGAGACATCGTGCAGCTGTTGGTATCAGTGAAGTATCTGATAGTATGACGATCGTGGTATCCGAGGAAACCGGAGAAATCTCGGTGGCTTATGGCGGAACCCTGTATCGGAATCTGGATGCGATTGAACTTCGAAAGAAATTGACCTCTTTACAGCCGGTAGTTCCGGAGCACAGACGCGCGAGACTGCGGAAAGGGGGCAAAAAGAATGGAAAAAAATAAGAAAGAGCTCGGACATATCGGATACAAGATTTCGGCAGTTTTGCTTGCAATCGTTGCATGGCTCGCCGTAGCAAATATTTCCGACTATCAGACAACACGGCAGATATCTAATATACCGGTGACGCAGATCAATGGTGACGTGCTTGATGAATTGGATCAGGTATACGATGTAGTGAGTGGAGATACGGTAGATATTATAGTTAAGGGCAGACGATCTGTAGTCGGTTCGCTGGATAAAGATGATTTTACGGCAATTGCAGATCTGTCAACGATGTCGATCACTAATACTGTAACAATATCTGTGGAGGCAAAAAGCAATACGGTTCAGAGTGAGATCAATATTACCTGCGTGGATAATACGATGAAGCTCAATCTGGAGGAGAAGGTCACACAGCAATTCCCGATCAAGGTGGTCGCAACTGGAAACACGAAGAATGGATATGCGGTAAGTGGAACGAGTTCTACGCCAAATATCGTAAAGGTGGAAGGCCCAAAGAGTGCAGTTGAGAAGATTACAGAGATCCGTGCATCGGTGGATGTAGACAAGAAATATTCCAGCTTTGAGACGGAGTCTGAGCTTCATATTTATGATGCATACGGAGAAGAGATTACAAACGATAAGATTACTTTGGATGTCGCATCGGTAAAGGTAGGTGTTGAGATTTATGCAACCAAGTCCGTGCCGATCGAAGTGAATCTGCGCGGTACACCGGGGGATGGTTACGGCGTGGAAGGCGTGGTATACCAGCCACAGAGCGTAGAACTGGTTGGACCGGCGGATGCACTTGCCAAGATAGAAACCATAGATGTGGATGATGTATCTGTGAGCGGCATGACCGAGGATTATCAGACAGATGTAGATATTCGTGATTATCTGCCGGATGGAGTTTCCGTGGTAGATATCCCACCGGAAATCACGGTCAATATCTCGATTACAAAGCTGGAAGATAAGAAGCTGACTGTGACAGCAAATAGCTTTGTGCTTGACAAGCAGGTGGATGGCTATCAGTATGAGGTAACAATCAACAACTTCACGATTACAGCGTCTGGATTTGCAGATGTGGTATCGAAACTGACGCTGGATGATATTGTTCCAACGATTGACTGTTCTGGACTTCCGGTAGGCAATCATGGAAATGTGACTGTGACTTTGAAAGAAATTGATGGTGTCACGTATACCATGAGCGGCACGGTCAGTGTGAACGTCACAAATGCAGAGAAGTAAAGAATTGGTAATGTGATTGATTCGCCAGATGGAGAATTGCAGAGAAGAAAGAAGCGTGAGAATGTGGAACAGGAAAAGATAGAAGCATTGAAACAGGCGGTTGCCGCGTGCAATTCGATTGTATTCTTTGGTGGCGCAGGTGTGTCGACAGAGAGCGGGATTCCGGATTTTCGAAGTACGGATGGTTTATATAACCAGAAGTACAAATACCCACCGGAGACGATTGTCAGCCACAGCTTTTATATGCAGCGGACAGAAGAATTTTATGAATTCTATAAGGACAAGATGCTGTTCCCACAGGCGAAACCGAATGCCGCACACAAGAAGCTTGCGGAGTTGGAACAGGCAGGAAAGCTGAAAGCGGTCATCACACAGAATATCGATGGACTGCATCAGGCGGCAGGCAGCAAAGAAGTGCTGGAACTTCACGGTTCGGTACATCGGAATTACTGTACGAAATGTAAGAAGTTTTTCCCGCTTTCGTATATTGTGGAAGCAAAAGGAATTCCGACCTGTGACAAATGTGGTGCGATTATCAAGCCAGATGTTGTCCTGTATGAGGAAGGCCTTGACCAGAATGTCCTGACACGGGCAATTAACCATATCGCGAAGGCGGATATGCTGATCATCGGTGGTACATCGTTGGCGGTTTATCCGGCAGCCGGACTGATTGATTATTTCCATGGGAAATATCTGGTTGTAATCAACATGGCATCGACTCCGCGTGATTCGTATGCGGATATCGTCATCAATGGCAAAATCGGTGAGGTATTGTCACAGATCGAGGTCTGAGGCAGGACTTGACAGACCCCAATGATGGTGCTAAAGTACAGTTGTGTTAAAAGTAAATAAATATTTACTCGGGGCGGGGTGTGATTCCCCACCGGCGGTATAGCCCGCGCGCAGTGATGCATGATTTGGTGAGATTCCAAAGCCGACAGTATAGTCTGGATGAGAGAGTATGGATAGAGATGCAGGAAAATGGCAGAGTGCGATACACGATGAATGCCATTTGATTACGATGCATATAAGCCCCGGTACATAACGATATGTGACCGGGGCTTTTCTTATGCGTGATAATATCCACTGAGCACATGCATCGATATGTAATAGAACAAAGAAGGTGATAAAGTGGCATACAAACAGAAATATATGGAGCTTGCAATCGAGCTTGCCAAAAAGGGAACGGGCGCAGTCAATCCGAATCCGCTTGTCGGTGCGGTGATCGTGAAGGATGACCGGATCATCGGACAGGGGTATCATGCCAGGTATGGTGACCTGCATGCAGAACGTGCGGCGTTTGCGAGCCTTACCGAGGATGCGGCAGGTGCGGAAATGTATGTAACGCTGGAACCGTGCTGCCATTATGGCAAACAGCCACCGTGCACACTTGCAATCGTGGAACACGGCATTAAAAAGGTCTATGTCGGCAGTGATGATCCAAACGACAAGGTGGCAGGAAAAGGAATCGCATTTCTGCGGGAGCATGGCGTTGAGGTAGAAACTGGCGTGATGAAGGATGCCTGCGATGCAATCAATCCGGTATTCTTCCACTATATAACGACGAAGCTGCCGTATGTGGTTATGAAATATGCGATGTCGATGGACGGCAAGATTGCAGCGTATACCGGTAAGAGCCAGTGGATCACCGGGGAAGCAGCGAGACAGCATGTGCAGGAGACACGGAACTGGCTGAAAGGAATCATGGTCGGCTGTAATACGGTCTTACAGGATGATCCGGCACTGACCTGTCGAATCGAAGGCGGCAGAAATCCGATCCGGATCGTCTGTGACAGTCATCTGCGAATCCCGCTTGACTGCCAGCTGGTACGGACAGCAGTGGATGTTCCAACGATCGTGGCAACACTCGATGGTACATTGGACAAGGCAAAAGAATTGCAGCGGGCAAATGTGCAGATACTACAGTGTAAGGAAAAAGATGGACGTATTGATCTGTATGACCTGATGGTGCAGCTTGGTGCACAGGATATCGACGGCATACTGCTAGAAGGCGGCGGCACGTTAAATGAGCAGGCGCTCGCACAGGATATCGTGCAGGAGGTGCAGGTATATATCGCACCGAAGATCATAGGTGGCGCGGAAGCGAAAACGCCGGTGGAGGGCAAGGGCGTGCCGGATCCAAACGGCGCGTACCGGTTTGCATTTGACCGGATGGAGCAGGTCGGAGACGACATCTTACTTCGATATCGAAAGGAGAAGCGGGAAATATGTTTACAGGAATCATAGAAGAGGTTGGAACGCTTCTTGCCTCGCGGAAAGCATCAAAATCGGAAAGCCTTACGATTGAGGCGCCGTATGTCCTGCAGGATGCAAAGGTTGGAGACAGCATTGCTGTAAACGGCATCTGTCTTACGGCAACATCGATTTCGGGCAATATATTTACGGCGGATGTCATGGCGGAGACAATGCGGCGGACATCGCTTGGCACGCTGCATACAGGAAGCAAGGTCAATCTGGAACGTGCGATGGCGGCAGGCGGACGCTTCGGTGGGCATATCGTATCCGGGCATATTGATGGCACTGGAACAATCGTGAATATGGAGAGGGAAGAAAACGCAGTCTGGGTGACGATTGAGACGACACCGCAGATCATGAAATACATCATTGAGAAAGGTTCGATTGCGATCGATGGCATCAGCCTGACGGTCGCAACAGTCAGCACGGACCGGTTTCAGGTATCCATCATTCCGCACACCGGACAGGAGACAACGCTGCTCACGAAGAAACCGGGTGATATCGTGAATCTGGAAAATGATGTGATCGGGAAATATGTGGAGCATCTGCTTCATTTCAAAGAACCAGACAATAAGAAACAAAACTCGAAGGTTGATATGGGATTCCTTGCAGAGCATGGATTCTTATAGAAAAAGGAGGAACAACATGGAATTAAACAGCATTGAAGAGGTTGTAGAAGATCTCAAAAAAGGAAAATGTGTTGTGATCATGGACGATGAGAACCGTGAGAACGAGGGCGATGTCATCTGTGCCGCTGAGTTCGCAACGACAGAGAATGTCAATTTTATGGCGAGTCATGCAAAGGGACTGATCTGTATGCCGATGGCACCGGAATATACCGACAAGCTCCACCTGCCACAGATGTGCATTACCAATACAGACAACCATTGCACTGCATTTTCGGTATCGGTTGATCATGTAAGTACGACGACTGGAATCTCTGCGTATGAGCGGGGTATCACCGCACGCAAATTTGTAGAGGATGATGCAAAGCCGGAGGATTTCCGCAGACCGGGACATATGTTCCCGCTTGAGGCAAGACCGGGTGGTGTGATTGAACGTCAGGGACACACCGAGGCAACTGTAGATCTGATGAAGATTGCCGGATTAAAACCAGTTGGTCTTTGCTGTGAGATCATGCGTGACGATGGTATGATGGCAGGACGTGATGACCTGGAGAAGTTTGCAAAACAGTATGATCTGAAGATTTCAACGGTGGAGAAGCTGATCCGGTACCGTAAGGAGCATGAAGTATTTGTCGAATGCGTGGCAAAGGCGAAGATGCCGACGCGTTACGGCGAGTTCATGATTTATGGATATGTAAATAAATTAAATGGTGAGCATCATGTTGCACTGGTGATGGGTGATATCACAGACGGCGAACCGGTTCTTTGCCGAGTACATTCTGAGTGCCTGACCGGAGATGCACTTGGCTCTGCACGCTGTGACTGCGGACAGCAGTATGATGCAGCAATGAAGCAGATTGCCAAGGAGGGCAGAGGCGTGCTGCTCTACCTGCGTCAGGAAGGCCGTGGAATTGGACTCATTAACAAGATCCGAGCGTATCAGCTGCAGGATCAGGGACTTGACACAGTCGAGGCAAATCTGAAGCTTGGATTCCCGGAGGATGCCCGTGACTACACGATCGGGACACAGATCCTCGTTGATCTTGGCGTACGCAAGATGCGCCTGCTTACAAACAACCCACTCAAGGTATATGGACTTTCCGGCTACAACCTGGAGATTGTCGAGCGCGTACCAATTATCATGGAACCAGGAAAATATGACGAATTCTACCTGCGCACCAAGCAGGAGAAAATGGGACATATCCTGAATTACAAATAAGGAACAATTATAACTATAAATAAAAATACTCAACCCCAAACAACCAAACACGGAAAGGCAGTGAATGCCGCCTCTCCGTTAACGTTTGATTACGCAATTATCGTCCAATATAAAAGAATAAGGAGAGAAAGAAAATGAACAAATTAGAAGGAAAATTAGTCGCAGACGGCGCAAAGATCGGAATCGTAGCAGCAAGATTTAATGAATTTATCGTATCCAAATTAGTAAGCGGTGCAATGGATGGTCTGATCCGTCACGATGTGAAGGAAGAGGACGTTACAGTCGCATGGGTACCAGGCGCATTTGAGATTCCGGTTGTTGCAAAGAAGATGGCAAAGTCCGGAAAGTATGACGCAGTCATCTGTCTTGGTGCTGTTATCCGTGGAGCAACAAGCCACTATGATTATGTATGTAACGAAGTATCGAAGGGTGTAGCATCTGTATCTTTGGAGACAGAGATTCCGGTATTGTTCGGTGTCGTTACAACCGAGAATATCGAGCAGGCAATCGAGCGTGCAGGCACAAAGGCTGGAAATAAGGGATATGATTGTGCCCTTTCTGCCATTGAGATGATCAACCTTATGAAGCAGATTTAAGTATCTGCAACACCGGAGGATAGAAGTTAGTTTAAAGTAAGGATAGACGAATATGAAAAAAGAACGTTGTATGTTGTTTTTTGATATTGATGGGACATTGATCACAACCGACGGCAAGCGGACATTTCCGGAGAGCGCGAAGCGTGCACTGCGCGAGGCAAGGAAGCGGGGACATCTTGTCTACATTAACACCGGGCGTGTGATGGCGAACGTGGAGAATTTCATCCGCGAAGTCGGCTTTGATGGATATGTCTGCGGGTGTGGAACATATATTGTATCTGAGGGAACGGTGCTGCTGCATCATCGCATCCCACAGGAACGCTGTCGGGAGATTGCATATAAATGCCGGGAGTGCTGCATGATGGCAATTTTTGAGCATACGGAGCATACCTGTTATGACAGCGAGCTGGCTGGCAAGGATGCCGGATATCAGGAGATTCTGCATTATTTCAAATCTATGGGACGCCATGTGATCGAGCGCATTGAAGACCCGGAGTTTTGCTTTGACAAATTTGCCTGCTGGTATGAGGAAGGAAATCCGAAGCTGCGGGAATTTATCAACTATATGTCAGAGGATTTTACCTGTATTCAGAGGGAAGGCAACTTCTTAGAAGTTGTTCCGCAGGGATTTTCCAAGGCAACCGGAATCCGGTTCCTGATGGAGAAATATGACATCCCACTGGAACGTGTTTATGCGTTTGGGGATAGCAATAATGATCTGGATATGTTACGATATGTACAAAATAGTATTGCAATGGGCGTCTGTACAGAGGAAGTGGCAGAAGCTGCTTCGTACCGTACGGATACGGTAGAACAGGATGGCATCGAGAAAGCCATGCGGCATTTTGGAATGATAGAGTAAGCGATGAATGAACGGCGTTTTCGACAACTGAATATATTGACGATGATCGCCGTGGCGGTTGGCGTGATGATGATGCTCTTTTTTGCTTTTGCCATATCGGATGGCGGCAATCAGAAGATTTCCTTCCGTACCCCGAAGAAACTTGACGATACTTGGGTGCTGTACCGACAGGGAGAATTGGAGGAACAGATTATTGATCTGCCGGCGAAGCTCAAGGTGAAAAAAGGCGAGATCATCACGATTACACACCAGATGCCGACGGATGCTGGTGAGGATAGTGCAATCTGCTTTTACACGGAGTTCCAGAATGTGATTGTCTCAATTGGCGATCACCGTGTCTATGAAAGCGGTGTGCTGGCAGATAACAAGATGATGAAAAATGCAGTGCCCGGATATCATGTGGTGGATATTGACACAAGAGCCGGGGAGACGGTAACAATTCAGCTTGCCTCTGCATACGGTAGATACAGTGGCAGAGTGCCGGGGATTTATTATGGTTCGCGTGGAGATATCGTATCGTGGCTGATACGGCGAAATGGTATCCCGTTTGTTGTGTCACTGATGATCTTAGTGCTTACGATCCTGCTTGGCGTGTCACTGTTATTTATGACAAATGAGAATATCAACAAGCAGAAGGCGGCATATGGATTTGGGTTTATCGTCTTTGCGGCGGCATGGATTTTCTTTGGAAATACGATGATGCAGCTTCTGACGAAGAACCGGTTTGCTACCTACATGGCGAGTCAGATCTTCCTGCTTTTGATGCCGCTGTTATATTTTATGTATTTGCGAAGCTTCGCAATGAAGCGGCGCTATGCGAAGATTTTTGAGATTTTAATCTATGTATATGCGGTGAATTTCCTCACTGGAATTGTATTCCAGCTAGTGGGCGTCTGTGATTTTGCAAGCTATATGTTCTTTACGAAGATTTTGATTATGGTTGGTTTGCTATTGCTATGCCTGATTATGTATCTGGCGGCAGACACATATGCGGATAAGAGCATTTACAGCAATTTCTGGGCAAATGTGATCCTGACCGGCTCCTGTCTGGTGGAATTCGTCCTGCATTTCTTCCGGTTTTACAAGAGTTATCAGGGTGTTGTCCTGCAGGTGGGATTGTTTGTATTTGCGGTACTTTTGATGATTTCCATCGAGAAAACGGTGATTCAGGAAATGAATGCAGAACGTGATGCGGCACTGAGCAGTGTCGGACATGAGAAGTCCCAGGCGGTGCGGACGATTAATACCGCGCTTATCTATCGGGCATTAAATACTGCAATCACAGATTTAAAGACACACGATCAGGCGAACAGCCGTCTGCTCTATGATACTTCGATGTTTATGCAGCACAACATGGATGCGGTTTATAAGCAGGGACTTGTTTCCTTTGATACAGAGCTTTCGTATATCCGTGCATATCTTGGCATGCAGAAACGGATTCATCCGGGGCTTGAAGTGCTCGTGGAAGACAAGGTAACAGAGTTCAAGGTGCCATACAATACGATAGAGCCACTTGTGGAAAATGCAGTCGAGGCGGCTGTGGAAACGAAGCAGGATGGAAAGGTTGTTGTGCGAAGCTATGAGCGTCTGGACTGTTTTGCAATTCAGATTGTGGATAATGGAGCCGGTGTTTCGCCGGTAAAAAAATTCCGGGCAAAGCAGGATTTCCATGGACTGCAAAAACAGCTGAAATCGTCGGTTGGCGCTCTGATCGAAGTGCGCACAAAACAAGATAAGGGTACGATATTGACCGTGAAGATTCCAAAACAGGGATATATTATAAAGGAGTAAGAAGATGACATTTTCGGAGCAGATCGTGTATGGCTGGTTTAAGCCATCGAAATATAAGGATATGGTAGAACTGCCGCGCAGGCGATTTGTTTCGTATGTGATTGTGATGATGCTTGTCTTAACTATCGTGAGCTATGTTGTTCCGACTGCCACGATCATTTCAGGCTTTGGGGGCTTTGAGAAGCTTTTCACACAGAGTCTGGGCGAGGTAAATTATAAGGATGATACCCTTTCGGTGGCTAATAATTTTGATATGCATATCAACTCTGCGAATTTCTTAGTGGATACGTCACAGGAGACTGTGCAAAATGAAAGCCTCAAAAAACAGGGGATGTTTCTCGCGGTTGGAAGCAAGACAGTACGAATCAGTATGGTACTTGGCTCCAAGGTGACGGATTACGGGGTATATTATCTGTCTGATTATTTGCAGGATGGGTTTAACAACGACAGTCTCGTTGCGATGATCCCGTCGATTTACGCGGTACTGTTTGTGACACTGCTTGGCACGATGTTCAGTTATTTCGTAAAATATGCGGTTATTGCACTGATCTTTTCAATCCTTGTGAACAGCATGAACCGGCAGTTCCATCTAAACCTGAGGTTCGGACAGGTATTTGCACTTTGCTTCTATGGACAGTCGTTTGCGATGATACTGTCGAATTTCAATCAGGCAATCGGACTTTTGCCAAGCCTGCTTGTGTCGATCATCGGCATCTTCGTGACGGTGCATATGATTACTGTGAGTGTTGCCCTGATGAAGAACGGGCGGGAAATGTAGGAATGTTTCGTTTGCTAGATGTGATTTGATATAATAAATGCTTATACTCAGATATAAAAACCTTGTATTTTTCAAGATTGCCTTATAGCTATATAATAATGACATGAAAGAAATTGATCGAGGTGAGAACGATGAGACAGATTTTATGTTATGGGGATTCGAATACATATGGATTGGTACCGAAGGAAAATGCTCGGTATCCGTGGGGCATCCGCTGGACAAGCCGTTTAAATGAGAAGCTTGGACTTCAGCAATACCGCGTGATTGAGGAAGGACTGTGCGGACGAACGACCGTCTTTGATGATCCGTTCCGTGACCATCGAAATGGTGCAAAATTTGTCAATGCAGTGTTGGAGACACACGGTGCATCGGATCTTATCATCCTGATGCTCGGAACCAATGACTGCAAGACCGCGTACAAGACAACGCCGCAGTTGATCGGAAAAGGTGTGGAGACGGTAATTGCGAAGATCCGAAGCTTTGCGCCGGACAGCAAGATCCTGCTTGTGTCACCAATTCATTTAGGAGAAAAAGTCTGGGAGAAAAACTATGATCCGGAGTTTTCCAGAGAGTCGGTTGATGTATCGAAGGGACTTGCTGATGTCTATGCGGAGATTGCAAGAAATGAACATCTGTATTTCTTAGATGCATCGGATGTGGCCGCACCGAGTGAGACGGATCAGGAGCATCTGAATGAGGAAGGGCACGCGAAACTCGCGGAAGCAATCTATGAGAAGGTAGATGATATATTCGCGGAGGCTGCGTAACTCTCTCTGTAGAATATTTACAGATATAACTGAAATTATAGTTTAATAAGAATATAACAAGCCGGTAAGAAGCTATATGAAATAGTTTCTTATCGGCTTCTGTGTTAACTACAGATATCCATACTTCTTACGCTGTGAGAACACGAAGAAGAGCGTCATGCATAGCGTGATCGCTTCCGCAACGATGATCGCGCCCCAGATACCATCCAATCCGAAGATCAGTGGCAGCAGCATGACGGCAGCTAACTGGAATACGAGTGTCCGCAGGAAAGAAATCAGTGCGGAGATCAGTCCGTTGTTTAATGCCGTGAAGAAGGACGAACCATAAATATTGAATCCGTTGATCAGATAGGTAAATGAATAGATCAGGAATCCGTGCTTAGTCAGTGCAAACAGTTCTGTGTCATAGCCGACGAAAATTTTTGTCAGAGGTCCGGCAATTGCGTGTGCCAACAGAACAAGCAGAATACCCCAGAAGGTGATCAGAAATGTACTTTTTTTGAACATGTTCTTTAACTCATTCCGGTTACCGGCACCATAGTGGTAGCTGACAATCGGTGCGCTGCCGACCGAATATCCGAGGAAGATGGATATGAATATGAAGTTTACATACATGATCGCGCCATAGGCAGCGACACCATTTTCTCCTGCGTATTTCATAAGCTGCAGGTTGTAGAGCGAGTTCACGAGGGAGGAAGAAAGGTTTGTCATAAGTTCTGAGGAACCGTTTGTACAGGTCTTTAAAAGAACCGCTCCGTCAAACTTTGTCTTTCCAAGTTTCAGCAGACTGGAATTCTTCCGTGCAAAATAGAAGATCGGAAAGAAGCCACCGATACATTCTCCGGTGACTGTTGCAATCGCTGCACCCGGCAATCCCCATCCAAAGACTGCGATAAACAGATAATCTAACACCATATTTGTTACGCCTGCGATGATGATAACGCCAAGTCCAAGTTTTGGCTTTTCGGCAGTGACAAAGAAGCTCTGGAATACGTTTTGCAGCATAAAGGCAGGCATGGAGATAAAACAGATTCTTCCATATAATACACAGTTGTCTAACAGTGTACCCTCTGCACCAAGCAGAGAGGCAACCGGGCGTACTAACAGCATTCCGCAGAGACTAAAGATAACACCGCCAATAAATGTCACATAGACAAGCAGAGAGAAATAAGCATTTGCTTTTTTATGATCGCCCTCGCCGAGTGTCTTCGCTACAATCGCGCTGCCGCCGGTTCCCATCATGAATCCAAGTGCGGACACGCCCATCATAAGCGGCATAACCAGATTGACTGCCGCGAATGCGGTCTTTCCGACGTAGTTCGATACGAACAGTCCATCAACGATGCCATAGATGGATGTGAAGATCATCATGATGATGGATGGCAGGACGAAGCGCAGCAGCTTCTTATAAGTAAAATGTTCGGATAATTGTATTTTCATGTTGTAATTCCTCCGTGTATATTACAGCTTCTGGATTCCCTCGCGCAGTGCTGCGAGATACTGTGCGTGGAAATGCAGAATTGTTTTGTATTCTTTTTCTGTCATTTTAGGGAATGCTTCATTCTCAATCTCGACCATTGGGAAGATCGTACGGCGTACGAGCTGCAATCCCTGTTCAGTCAGGTAGATGTGCATGCTCCGTCCCTTCCCGGATGCGAGTGTCAGATATTCTTTCTTCTCTAATGACCGGATGGCTGAGTTGACGGTCTGCTTCGGGATGAAGGTTGTGCGGCAGATGTCACTTTGCTTACAGCCGTCTCCCAGCTCACAGATGGCGTACAGGGTGTCAAACTCGCTGTTTGAGAGACCAAGCCGCATCGCTGCGTCGTGGTAGATGATGTTGTATTCTTTATAGATATGGTTGAATGCAACCAGTTTTTCACTCATATATGGTTGTTCTTCTTCGTGCTTTTCTTTCATAGAGGCTCCTCTCACAATTCGACAAAATGTGTCTGATTTCGTACTCATTTAAGTCCGAAAACGTACTTAGTATAGTCTGATTTCGTACTTGTGTCAAGAGAAAAATGCGTGTAAATTATTTGTAATTATTCAGCGAAAACGCGGCAAGATACATTGCTATTTTACAGGGATTGAAGTATACTTAGGGGCGGAAATAAAATGAAACATATAAATGGAAATGAAACTATATACAAGAAAAACAGGACAGGAGTAATAAAATGCTGACACAATTTTCGAGAACTGAGCTGCTGCTTGGAAAAGAAGCGATGGACAAATTGCAGAATTCCCGTGTTGCCGTATTTGGAATCGGCGGTGTAGGTGGCTATGTCTGTGAGGCACTGGCACGAAGCGGCGTTGGAGCTTTCGATCTGATCGATGATGACAAGGTGTGTCTGACAAATCTGAACCGTCAGATCATTGCAACATATAAGACAATTGGAAAATACAAAGCTGAAGTGATGAAGGAACGAATCTTGGAGATTAATCCGAAAGCAGATGTACGGGTGCACAAATGTTTCTTTCTGCCGGAAAATGCCGATGAATTTCCGTATGAAGACTATGACTACATGGTTGACGCAGTCGATACGGTAACTGCGAAGATCTCTCTCGTGATGAAGGCCCAGGAGAAGCATATTCCAATCATCAGCAGTATGGGTGCCGGCAATAAAATAGATGGCAGCCAGTTCAAGGTGGCAGATATCTATAAGACAAAAGTCTGTCCGCTCGCGAAGGTCATGCGGCGTGAATTAAAGAAACGCGGTGTGAAGAAATTAAAGGTTGTCTACTCGGAGGAACAGTCGATCCGTCCAATCGAGGATATGTCGATCAGCTGCCGGACGCACTGCGTATGTCCGCCGGGCGCAAAACACAAATGTACCGAGCGCAGAGATATTCCGGGCAGTGTCGCATTTGTTCCACCGGTGGCAGGACTGATCATTGCCGGTGAGGTTGTGAAGGATCTGGTGAAGGACATACCCCGCACAGCAGAAGAACCGACAACATAAATACGGACGCAGGCAAAATAAAATATAGTAACTCGTGTAATTGGTATGCATGTGATGAACAGGAGGCAGAAACCATGACATTAGAGAAGCATGTGATTGATACAGTGAAAGAATGGCAGACGAAGATCGGCACGGATGACGCAGGTGTGCGCCTCTATTATCCGAAGGTGTCGATGTGTGGATATCTGAAGCTTCCGGTGGAGGAGGATTCAGGGAAGATCTGTCAGGAGGCAGAGGCATATTTTGAAGAAAATGTACCGGAGCTTGGACACGTGACGGTGACTGAAAAAGCAGACCGATTTTGCGTGTTTGTCAGTCCGGAGGGCTGTGATTATATCAACCGTGAAATTCCGGTTTCCGAGTTCTTAGAGGGATTTCTGAAGGTGCTTAAGACACAGGATATGCAGCAGGTGCGGGCGTATTTTGAAGCATTTGCGAAAGCGCATGGCACGACTGTCTGTGAGGAGGACGATGAGGAGGATCTCGGAACGGTGCTCTCTTTTGCGGATAAGGATGTGGAGCCTTATCTGTATTGTGTGACAGACGATCAGTTCGGAATCACGTATCACCGGTTTACGAAGGATGATTTCGATACGATTTAAGAAAGCCTTAAACAAAAAATTAATGTACTTTAAGAAAAAAGATACAATTTGGATACATCTATGAATTAAAATAGAAAAGGAGTTTTTCCATGAACGAACAAATGAAAGCGAGAATCAAGGAGTTACAGAAAGAAAAAAATGTTGTGATCTTAGCACATTATTATGTGGATGGTGAGGTACAGGAGATCGCAGATTATGTTGGCGATTCATACTATCTGGCAAAGGTTGCAACGACAGTGGAGCAACAGAATATTTTATTTTGTGGTGTCTCCTTCATGGGTGAGAGTGCAAAACTTCTGAATGCGGAAAAACATGTCTATATGGCGGATGATGGGGCGGATTGCCCGATGGCACATATGGCGGAGGTCGAGAAGATCGAGGAAGTGCGGAAGAAATATCCGGATGTGGCAGTTGTCTGCTATGTGAATTCAACAGCGGAATTAAAGGCACATTCCGATGTCTGTGTGACATCGTCCAATGCACTCAAAATCGTTAAGGCATTGCCGAACAAGGATATTTATTTTATTCCGGATTATAATCTGGCACATTTTATAGCAGAACAGGTACCGGAGAAGCATTTTATCTTCAACGACGGATTCTGCCATGTACATAAGAGTATTCACAGCGAGGATGTGAAGAAAGCGAAGGAGCTGCATCCGGACGCACTGGTGCTGGCACACCCGGAATGTACAAGCGACACGCTGGCACTGGCGGACTTCATCGGCAGTACGTCCCAGATCATTGATTACGCAACCGCATCGGACAGTAAGAAGTTCCTGATCTGTACGGAGATGGGGGTGTTCTATGAGCTGATGCAGAAAAACCCGGACAAGAAGTTCTTCTCTGTCGGACACAGACAGTTCTGCCCGAACATGAAGAAGGTCAGTCTGGACAAGGTGCTTGAGAAGCTTGAAAATCTGAAAGATGAAGTGATCCTTCCAGAGGAACTGTGTGAGAAGGCGAAGAAGCCGCTCGACGAGATGCTTCGTCTGGCACAGTAGCAGATGCGCGAAAACCACCAGGCAAGGAGTATGATATGAAACGGATTTTAATTGTGGAAGATGATATGGCGTTGGCGCAGGAATTGCAGTATCTGCTGATTTCGAATCAGTATGATGCACAGTGCATCGAAGAGTTCACCGATGTAGCCGGACAGATTCTTGAGTCACAGGCAGATATGGTTTTGCTGGATATCAATCTTCCGGAGGCCGATGGACAGAGCGTGTTGCGGGAGCTGCGTAAGGCATCGGATATTCCGGTCATTATGGTGACAAGCAAAAACACAGAAATGGACGAAGTGATCTCGATGAGCTTCGGCGCGGATGATTTTATTGCGAAGCCATACAATCCTTCCATTTTGCTGCTGCATATCGAGGCGGTATTCAAACGGCTTGGAAAGATGGACGCAGACAAGGGACTCACTTATAAGAACATGACATTTGATACGGGACGAGGCGTTCTGACTGTCGGGGATAACAGCGTGGAGCTTACGAAGAATGAAGCCGGAATTTTATCCTATCTGCTGAAGCATCAGAATACAATCGTGACGCGGGACGAGCTGATCAGTTATCTGTGGGACTCGGAAGCATTTGTGGATGATAACACATTAACTGTTAATATGAACCGTGTCAGAAAGAAGCTTTCTGATCTCGGCGTGGAGGATGCGATTCGGACAAAACGAGGACAGGGGTACATTCTGGCATGACATTTCGAAGTTATCTAAAAGACAGAATCAGTTTTGTTGCAGCGACAGCATGTATTATGATTGTATTGCGGCTGTTAGGATTTGCATGCAAAGCGCGGATGGATTTCATCTGGGTGATGGAGGCTCTCATTTTTGTGACGGCGTTGTGTGTGTGCCTGGCGGACTACCGGAAACGGAGTCGTTTCTACCGGGAGCTGCAGGCAATCTTAGAGGGATTGGATCAGAAATATCTGATTACGGAGATGACAGTACAGCCGGATTTCGAGGAAGGAAAGATCTGGATGGATGTCCTGTACGACACCGGAAAATCCATGCGGGACAAGCTGAATGAAACCGAGGATTCGCTGCGTGATTTCAAGGAATATTTAGAGCTTTGGATACACGAGATCAAGATTCCGATCGCTGCATTAAACCTGATGAATTACAACGGCAATCAGGATCTGAAAAAGCAGAAGATGCAGCTGGCACGTATTAACAGCTTTGTTGAGCAGATTTTGTTCTATGCGAGGGCAGATGCGGCAGAAAAGGATTATCTGCTTACTGCGTGTGATCTGGATACTACGATCAATAAAGTGCTGCAACAGCAGAAGGATCTGCTGATTGGAAATAAAATACGAATTGAGAAAAATGATACAGCTCATTCGGTTGTCACGGATTCCAAGTGGCTCACATTTATGCTTGGGCAGATTGTAAATAACAGTATCAAATACCGGGATGCCGGGAAACAGCCCTGTATTTCTTTTACTGTAGAAGAACTGGCAGATAAGACAATCCTGCGCATCCATGATAATGGAATCGGAATTCCTGAACAGGATATCAACCGGGTGTTTGATAAGACCTTTACCGGGGAGAACGGACGGCGGGGAAATGCTTCTACCGGAATGGGCTTGTATATATGTAAACAGCTTTGTAATAAGCTTGGACATGCGATTACGATCGCGTCCGTGCATGGGGAATATACCGAGGTGGAGATCGCCTTTGGCAAAGAGACTTTCTTGATGAAAGAGTAATTTATAACCTTACAAAAATGTAAGAATGCTGTTATAAACTACGATGGATAGAAAGCAAGGGAGAATGTATGATACAGGCAGGACAGATGCCTGAGCTGCTAATATAGAAGAAAGGCACAGTCGAACACTGTGGCGAGGATTTGGAACATGGCATATCATGAATCCATGTATTTTTTAGTATTTTTACCGGTGGTTCTCATCGGGTATCAGCTTGCACCAAAGCGGGGGCGCTTTTGTGTGCTGCTCTTTTTTAGTTATTGTTTCTATTTTTTATTCAGCCACAGGTTAATAGTATATCTGGTTGGTGCAACCGCAATTACTTATTTGACCGGAAGACTGGCAGCAACCGGAGAGAAAAAACGCAGAAAAGCAATTCTGATCGTTGGAGTCTGGCTGCTGCTTGGCATGCTGCTTGTGATGAAGTACAGTGGTTTTTTCACGGAGAATCTGAATGCCCTTTTGGGGACAATGCAGATTGGGTTCCGGCTTCCGGTACAACGGTTCCTGCTGCCACTTGGTATCTCGTTTTATACGCTTTCAGCGATTGGATACATGGCGGATGTGTACTGGAAGAAGATTGAACCGGAGAAAAACATGGCGAAGCTTGCGCTCTTTTTAAGCTTTTTCCCAATCATTATGGAAGGACCAATCTGCATGTACAGTGATACTGCGGAGGCGCTCGCGGAGGGCGGGGATATCCGAAGTGAGAATCTCGTCCGGGGTTATATGCGGATTGGCTGGGGCTTGTTGAAGAAGGTCGTGATCGCTGACCGCCTGTATATTGTTGTGCAGACATTGTTTGATGGGTATGCATCCTATCACGGTGTGATGATCGTGGTTGCAGCTGTGTCGTATACGGTGCAGCTCTATATGGAGTTTTCCGGTTGTATGGATATTGTGATCGGAAGTGCGGAATGCTTTGGCGTGACATTGCCGGAGAATTTTGCACAGCCATTCGTATCGAAGAATGCATCTGAGTTTTGGCGCAGATGGCATATCTCCCTTGGCAGATGGTTCAAGACATATATCTTTTATCCGGTTTCTATGTCGAAGCTCACCAGAAAATGGAACCGCTTCGCGAAGAAGCATACTGGCAAATATGTGAAATTAATGGTTGCTTCCGCAATCGCATTATTCCCGGTGTGGGTGTGCAATGGACTCTGGCATGGTGCGAATTGGAGCTATCTTTTCTATGGCATGTATTATTTCGTTGTAATTATGATTGAGCTGATGCTAGAACCTGCAATGAAGAAGCTTTGCGCGGCATGGAAGATCGCAGAAGATGCGGCATGGTGGAATATTCTTCGGATCTTGAAGACGTGGGTGATCATTTTCACGGGCGAGCTGTTTTTCCGGGCGGATACACTTGGCATCGGCATGCATATGTTTGCATCAATGTTTCATGATTTTGAAATACGGAAGTTGTGGGATGGTACGTTGCTTACACTTGGACTTGGCAGAGTGGAGATCGGAATAATTGTTGTATCGCTGCTGATTGTCGGTGTAGTGAACCATTTTCGTGAGCAGCAGATCGATGTGCGTGGTGTGATTTTACAGAAGCGATTGCCGGTGCGCTGGCTCGTGTATCTTGCGCTCATCTTTGTCGTACTTATATTCGGTGCGTATGGACCGGGATATCAGGAGGTGGATCTGATCTATGCAGGCTTCTGAGAACAAAAAAATAGAAAAGAAAAAATCTGTTAATACGAAAATTGCGAATACGAAAACCGGCAGACATAGAATCTGGCTCCGGGTAACTGCGTTTGCAGTTGTTGTCATTCTGCTTTTAATCGCAGCAGGAAAGCTGTGCGATCCAGTCCGGTTGGGCTTGCAGGATTCGGTTTCCGAACGGGAGCGGTATCTGCTGCATCTGCTGTCTGAACCAGAGGAAATGGTGGATGTGGCAATCCTCGGTGACAGCGAAAGCTATACATTGTTATCGACGTATCAGCTGTGGAAGGATGCAGGCATTGCGTCATATATCGGCGGACAGTCCGGGCAATGGATCGGGGAAAGTTATTTTTCGCTGAAGAAGACCTTAAAGCGGCAGTCCCTGAAGGTCGTGATCTTAGAAACCAATGAGTTTTTCTCCAGAGGAAATGCGAGTGTGATACGGGATGCAGCAAAATCTGCGCAGGAGCTTGCACGGCAGATGTTCCCAATTCTCAAATATCATCGTTTTTGGAAGATGGAACCAGCCGATCCGAAATTGCAGACGACGATCTTCAATGGCTTTGAACTGCGGGCAGCCGTGGCACCGTATGCTGGTGGCGATTATATGCATGCGACGGATGAGAAAACGCCGGTGACTTTTATCACGCGATATTATCTGGAGAAAATTAAGGGTTTGTGTGATGCACATGGGACAAAGCTTTTGCTTGTGACAGCACCTTCTCCGGTCAATCACACGATGCCGCGGCACAATGAGGTGCAGGCACTTGCGGAGCGTCTGGATGTTCCATACCTCGATCTGAATCTGAATACCGAGGAGCTTGGGATAGACTGGAATCTGGATACGCTCGATGGTGGCGATCATTTAAACTATACCGGCTGCCAGAAGGCTACGGCATATCTGCAGCAGTATATGCAGACGCATTATGCATTACCGGATCGCAGGAAGGATGCCCGGTATGAGACATGGAATGAGCGCGCGGCAGAGTTTGAAAAGCTTCTTCCGCAAACTTAAAAAAATCTTAAAGAATTGCTTGGTTTTATCTTAATATTTAAGTCGCTATACTATGTAACAGAACAAAGAAATGCGGCGGATGAAACCGCATGCATGGAGGATATTATGAGAAATGTATTAGAATATTTGGAACAAAGTGCAAAGAAGTATCCAGACAAGCTTGCAGTGAAGGATACGGCATGTTCCTATACATATGATCAATTACAGAAAAAGGCAAAATGCATTGGCGCATGTCTGGCAAAGCATACAACGCCGCGCCATCCGGTCTGTGTATTTGCCGATAAGAATGCAGATACATTGGCAGTCTTTTTCGGAATCGTCTATGCGGGCTGCTTCTACACGCTGGTTGATCCTTCGTTCCCGGAGGCTCGGATCCGGTCGATGCTCTCGGTGTTACAGCCGGATATGATCGTGGATGGAAGCCATGCGTCGGAGAAGCTTACTGCATGTGGCTGCACAGAAAATGTGGTTCGGATGGAGACTCTGATGCAGGGAATGAATTTTGAATGTTCAGCCTCCGAGGATGCGGTTCATGATACACAGAATGTTGATGATGAAAACGGAAGTGTCAATCAGCAGGCAGAATTAAATGCGCTGAATAAAGCTGAGCCGCCGATGGAAACAGATGAAACTGGATATGTGAATCCACAGATGGAATTGTATGCGTCAGATGAAACAAAATTGCAGCAGATCCGGGAATCCATGATTGACACCGATCCACTCTACTGTAATTTCACTTCCGGTTCGACCGGAACCCCGAAGGGCGTGCTTGTGGCACATCGGTCGGTGATCGAATTCATCGATCGGTTTACGGAGATTTTTGGTATCACGGAAGCCGATGTGATCGGTAATCAGGCACCGTTTGATTTTGATGTATCGGTGAAGGACATTTACAGTGCGATAAAGATGGGCGCAACCTTAGTTGTGATTCCGAAAGCGTATTTTATGTTCCCGAATTCGGTTGTGGACATGCTCGATGAGAACCATGTTACGACGTTGATATGGGCGGTATCGGCACTCTGTCTGTTGAATCGTCTGCACGGATTAAAGCATAAGGTTCCGGCAGATATCAACAAGATTTTATTTAGCGGTGAGGCAATGCCAATCCGGCAGCTTCACGCATGGCAGAGTTATTATCCGGATGCGATGTTTGTGAATCTCTACGGACCGACAGAGATCACCTGCAACTGTACCTATCATATTTTAGACCGGACATACAGCGAGGAGGAAAAGCTTCCGATCGGAATCCCATTTCCAAATGAACGTGTCTTTCTGCTCGATGAGGAAAATCGGTTGATTGAACCGGAAAACGTCGGCAAGATCGGAGAACTCTGTGTGGCAGGTACGACACTTGCCCTCGGATATTACAGAAATGCAGCGGCAACGGCGAATGCATTTGTGGCAAACCCGTTACAGACCGATTACCCGGAGACAATCTATCGAACCGGAGATCTGGCAGGCTATGGCGAAGACGGACTGCTTTATTTTGCGGGACGGAAAGATTTTCAGATCAAACATATGGGACACCGGATCGAGTTGGAAGAGATTGAACATGCACTTGCAGCAATCCCGGAGATCGAGGGTGCCGCGTGCTTTTATGACCGCGAGAAGAACAAGGTTGTCGCCTGCTATATCGGAATTGATGACAAGAAATATCTGATTACAGCAATGAAGAAGAAGGTACCGGATTATATGGTACCAAACGTATTTTGCAAGGTGGACATGCTGCCACTCAACAAAAATGGTAAGACGGACAAGAAGCTTTTGGAAGCGCAGTACAAGGAGGGAGCGTTTGCATGAATACAGAAGAGTTAAGAACGGTTGCAGCGACGTATGGAACGCCGACCTACATCTTCGATGTGCGGGAAGTGGAATCGCAAATCCGGTTGCTTCGCAAGCTGTTGCCAAAGGACACTGGGCTTTGCTTTGCAGTAAAAGCAAATCCATTTCTGATCCCGTATGTGGCAGATCTGGTTGACCGGCTGGAGGTCTGCTCGCCGGGCGAATATGAGATCTGCATACAGGAACAGATCGCGCCGGAGAAGATTGTGGTATCCGGGGTTAATAAGACCTACGAATCCATGAAGCGTATCCTGTCTTACAGCAAGGGTGCCGGAATCTATACGATTGAATCGGAAGAACATGCGAAGATCCTGCGGACACTCGCAGAGAAAAATCAGATGCCGCTCTCGGTACTGATCCGCCTTTCGAGCGGCAATCAGTTTGGTGTTGATGCGGAAATGTTCTTCCGGCTGGCAAAAGAGATACAGGAAAGCCCGTATCTGACGCTGGCGGGGGTTCATTATTATGCCGGGACACAGAAGCGGCAGAGCAAGCTGGAGAAGGAAATCGATACCTTAACCGCATTTGCAAAGACGTTTGAAGAAGAGACCGGAAACGTGCTAAAAGAGCTTGAATACGGTGCAGGCATGAAGGTTTCTTATTTCGTAAATGACAGCGAGAAAGATCAGCGGGAAAGCGAGCCAAAACCGCAGATACAGGCGCTTGCCGAAAAGCTTCGGGCATGTGATGTCTACGGCAAAAAGACAATCGAGCTTGGACGCTTTCTTGTGTCAATGAGCGGCTATTACCTGACACGAGTGATGGATGTCAAGCGGACAGCACAGCCGGGATTCCTGATCTTGGATGGCGGAATCCATCAGATCAATTACTATGGCTGGATGATGGGTATGAAGCAGCCGGAGATCGAAGTTCTGGCAGGAAAAAGCGGCGAGAAAGAGCTGTTTCACCTGTGTGGATCACTCTGTACGGTGAATGATGTGCTGGCACGTGATGTTGCCATGTGTGATCCGCAAAAAGGTGATGTGATCTGCTTCAAACGATGTGGTGCATATGCAGCAACCGAGGGTATGGCGATGTTTTTGAGCCGGGAACTTCCACAGGTTCTGATCTGCAGGACAGACGGGAAGATCGAGAAGCTGCGCGACCAGATGGAGACGTATCCGTTTCATGCCCGAAATGATAGATAGAAAAAATTTCAGGCCATGGATAAATAATAATTGATGTGCTTGCAACAACATAATACGGAACATATGTGGAATCATTGGTAACAATCCATGAGAATTCATGGATTTATAATAAAGATTAGGAGGATTTGTAACATGGAAGAATTATTGGAGATTTTGGAAGGTATTGCACCGGGTGAGGATTTTGAGAACTGCACAACGTTGATTGACGATCACATCTTGGATTCCTTTGCAATCTTATCGCTTGTATCAGAGATCGAGGATACCTTTGATGTTGAGGTATCACCGGCAGAGCTGATTCCTGCGAACTTCAATTCTGCAAAGAGCCTGTGGGAGATGATCTGCAGACTTAAGGAAGACTAAATACAGGGGTGGAATAATCACATGATTTATGACAGGATCAATCATATTCTGAAAATGATCACATGAAGCGGGACAGGCTTATTTGCATCATGGAAGATGCTATGGGTGAACGAGAAAAGATGAAGGGATGAATGATATGGCGTACCATCTGCTTACATACAGTTTAATATTTTTGCCAGTCGTGATCGCATTGTACCAGCTATGCCCGGCACGGTTCCGGTTCGTGGTACTGCTTGCAGCCGATTATACATTTTTCTGTATGATAAGCGGTAAGCTTCTGGTCTGGCTGCTTTTGGCGACGCTTGTGACGTATGGAACCGGCAGATGGCTGGCAGCAATTCCTGTTCGGCACAGTGACCTTCACGGGAAAGCGCTTACGCGGAAGAAACGTAGTGTGCTGGCGCTTGGAATTGTTCTGATCTTAGGGGCACTTGTGACACTGAAATATCTCCGTGTATTTGGCGTGACACTTGCAGCTCCAATCGGCATATCCTATTACAGCCTGCAGGCGATTTCTTACATGACGGATGTTTACCGTGGCACACAGGAATCCTGTAAGAATCCGGTTAAGGTGGCACTATTCTTAAGCTTTTTCCCACAGATTATGGAAGGTCCGATCAGCCGGTTTTCCGAGACGGCAGATGCTTTGTATGGCGGAAACAGCATTCAGTTTGAGAATCTGGTCTTTGGTTACCAGCGTATCATCTGGGGACTGTTCAAGAAAATGGTGATCGCAGACCGGCTGGCTCCACTTGTAGCAAAGGTGTTCAGCAACTACAACAATTTTGATGGTGCGGCGATTTTCGCCGGAGTACTTGCGTACACGATGCAGCTTTATATGGAGTTTTCCGGATGCATGGACATCATCATGGGAAGCGGCGAGATTTTCGGTGTACCGCTGCCTGAGAACTTCCGGCAGCCGTTTTTCGCGAAGAACGCGGGAGATTTCTGGCGGAGATGGCATATCACACTTGGTGCATGGCTGAAGGATTATGTATTTTATCCGATCTCACTTGCCAAGCCGGTGAAGAATCTGGCAAAGAAAATCAAGAAGAAAGCCGGATTTTCCGTCAGCAAATTTGTGGCACCGACGATTGCATTGTTCTTTGTCTGGCTGTCGAACGGCATCTGGCATGGACCACATATGAATTATATCTTTTATGGTATGTATTATTTCGTGTTGATCGTGATTGAGAATCTGACAGAAGAGCCATGTAAAAAGCTGGTGGAGCGTTTTAAGCTCGATACGGAGTGTATTGGTTTTAGAATCTTCCGATTCCTGAAACTTTTTGTGATCGTGAATATCGGAGAGATGTTCTTCCGCGCCGATACGGTTGCAACCGGATTCCGGATGCTGCGCGGAATTGTGACAGACTTCCATATCACAGCACTTGCAGAGACGAATTTCGGTGTGGATGTACCGGATCTCATTCTGGCTGTTGTCAGTATCCTGCTTGTATTTGTGGTCGATATCATCCATGAGAAGGGTATTTCGATTCGGAGAAAGGTAGCCGATTGTAAGCTGCCAGTCCGTTGGAGCTTCTGGTACGCAGTGGTACTTCTGGTCGTTGTGTTTGGGGCATATGGCAGCGGATACACAATTGTGGATATGATTTACGCAGCATACTGATAGTATTGATTGAGAAATGAATAATTACGTGGAAGATGACATTCGATGTTTGGTGATTTAAAATATTATGGATTGTATGGATAGAGTAATTGTATGTGATTTACGAAAGAAGAATGTATATGAAAAAACAAAGTGGAAAATGGAAAACAACTCTCAAGACGGCAGCGGGCAGTGCTGGTTTTCTGGCTGGACTTTGCGTGGTACTGTTTCTGGCAGGAAAATTCATGTGCCGGAAAAACAACGCAGACATCTATGATACGACAGCTGTGCGGACGAAGGATGCGGAAGTAAAAAACGAAGTGAAGGATACGATTGACGTATTGTTCTTAGGTGACAGTGAGTGCTATTCGAGCTTCAATCCGTTGCAGATGTTTGCGGAGCACGGATACACCTCATTTATCTGCGGGACGTCCGCACAGCGCATGTGTGATTCGTATGCGATTTTGCAGGCGGCATTTGAGACGCAGACACCGGAGGTCGTTGTGTTAGAGACAAATTGCCTGTTCCGCAGCGTGAAATCAAAAAGCGATTCGAAAGACTATGTCTTAGACCGCTTGTCCGACCATGTGGAGATCTTTAAGAATCATTCCCGTTGGAAGGACGCGTTCGTAAGTACAAATTCTCTGACGAAGAAAAAGAATGCGAAGGACCGCGGGTTTATCAAACGAAGCACGGTGAAGCCGTATGAGGGCGGAACCTATATGCATGCAAGTGAGGAACGAAAGTCTATGGATGCGGACGCAGAGAAATACCTGCTTCTAATGAAGGAATATTGTGAGAGCCATGGCGCAAAGCTTGTCTTGGTCAGCTCCCCTTCCCCGAAGAACTGGACTTACGCCAAGCACAACAGTGTGTCCGACTGGGCGCAGGCAAACGCGGTTACTTATGAAGATCTGAACCTGAATGATGCGCTTGGCATCGACTGGGAGTCCGACACAAAGGATGGCGGTGACCATCTGAATTTTGATGGTGCAAAGAAGGTAAGCAATTATATTGGCACGTGGTTGAGCGAGAATTACACACTGCCGGATAAGCGCAAGAATCCTGATTACAAACACTGGAATGAAGACAGTGTGGAGTACGCAGCAACAAAGAACTAGCTTGATTGGACATGTTATTTTGGAGGCAGGGATGCCTCCTTTTTCCTTGCTTGGAGCAAAAAACTGAAATATGGGAAAATCCCCCAATTTCCCCCAATCAATCCTCCAAAAATGAAATTCATCCATAGGAATCTGCTGCAAAACCATATATAATACAACCGTTATATTACAAAAACGTAAGAAACATGTAATCAAGACCGATGGATGGCGGCAGCAAAACCATATATACTGAGTACAGTTAAAAGCGGCAGAAAACCAGAATTTCTGCCCGCAGATTGTTAGCAAACGAAGGGAGACTATCTATGAACGAGATATTAAGACTTGACAATGTAGAAAAGTATTATGGCAATAAAGCCAACCTGACAAAGGCGGTGGATAAGATTTCTTTTTCCGTAGAAAAAGGAGAGTTTGTCGGAATCATGGGAGCGAGCGGTTCCGGTAAGACAACACTCTTAAACTGTATTTCTACGATCGACCGTGTGACAGCCGGACATATCTATGTTGGAGACAAAGACATCACGACAATCCGTGGCAATGAATTAAACAAGTTCCGTCGGGAAGAGCTGGGATTTATCTTTCAGGATTTCAACCTGTTGGATACACTGACTGCCTATGAGAATATTGCACTGGCACTCTCCATCCAGAACGTCAAGCCGAAGGAAATCGACAGCCGGATCAAGGAAGTTGCCAAGCAGCTTGGCATCGAAGAAGTCCTGAACAAATACAGCTACCAGATGAGTGGTGGACAGAAGCAGCGTGTGGCAGCAGCCCGAGCTTTGATTACGAATCCGAAGCTGATCTTAGCCGATGAGCCGACCGGTGCTCTTGATTCCAAGTCCTCCCGCTATCTGTTGGAGAGTATGAAGGAGATGAATGAAGGACTTGCTGCGACGATCCTGATGGTTACACATGATGCATTTACGGCAAGCTATGCGTCCCGCGTTATCTTCATCAAGGATGGTAAGATCTTTAATGAGATCCGCAGAGGCGAGGATACCCGGAAACAATTTTTCAACCGCATTATCGAGGTTGTGACAGTGTTAGGGGGTAGTTTGAATGATGCTCTTTAAATTATCGACCCGGAATATCCGGAAAAGTATGCAGAATTATCTGATCTATTTTGCAACACTGATCTTAGGTGTTGCGATCTTCTATGTGTTTAATGCGCTGGGAAGTCAGACTGTTATGTTGAAGGTATCGTCGAACACGGCGGAGGTCATTGAGCTTATGAATGAGGCAATGTCCGTCGTCAGTGTGTTCGTATCGATCGTGCTTGGTTTTCTCGTCGTGTACGCAAGTACCTTCCTGATGAAACGAAGGAAGAAGGAATTCGGTATCTACCTCACGCTCGGCATGGGAAAAACACAGGTGGCAAAGATTCTGGTGATTGAGACGGTGCTGATCGGTGTGATTTCCCTGGTGATCGGATTGCTGTTTGGTATCGGTATCTCACAGGGCATGAGTGTTGTGACAGCCAATCTCTTCGAAGCGGATATGACAAACTTCCGGTTCATGGTCAGCACATCTGCGATTGTGAAAACCATTGTTTACTTTGCGATTATGTATGTGATTGTCATGGTGCTGGATGTGATCGTGGTGAGTCGTGCAAAGCTCATCAATCTGCTTCATGCAGGCTCCAAGTCACAGAAAAATCATGCAAAAAATCCGATTGTCTGTGTGCTCGTATTTATCATTGCCGTTGTCTTGCTTGCAACCGCGTACTATAAGGTAACGGCAGGCGTAAATGAAATCTCTGATATTCGGGGACTTGGTATCCAGATTGCAAAAGGTATCATTGGAACCTTTCTTGTATTCTGGTCTGTATCCGGCATGCTGCTTGCTGTCGTGAAACGGTGCAAACGGTTTTATTATAAAGGCGTGAATTCCTTCAGTGTAAAAGAGCTTGGAAGCCGCATCAACACAACGGTTTTCTCCGGTGGAATTATCTGCCTGCTGCTTTTTTTCACGATCTGTATCCTGTCAAGTTCGATGGCAATCCGGAATTCGATGAACCATGTGTTAGAGACCTGTACCCCGGTTGATGTGCAGTTTTCAAAGCTGTATTCCTATGATGCAGCCGAGGACTATGACATAACCGGGCACAATGTGGAAGAAAACCTGAAAGCCTGTGATATTGATACATCGAAGCTTACGGATGTGACAGAAATGCACCTCTATGCGCCGGAAGATATCCATATTGGAGATTTCTTTGGAAAGAAATTTGCAGAGAGTGGATCGGAGGATTATTTCAAAGAAGCATCGATGGAAACGATGCACATTGGAGAGTACAATAATTTTGTAAAATCCTTTGGCGGAACGACAATCGACCTTGCAGAGGATGAATACGTGATACTCTGTAATTACGGAGAGATGGACAAACGATACAATGTGGGATTGGCGGAAGGACAAACAGTTACGATAAAAGGAAAGACCTATCATCCGAAATACAATGCCTGCGTGAATGGTATCGTCTACATCAGCAATTCGGAGAGTAATGAGGGTGTCCTGCTTGTGCCGGATTCCACGGATCTGTCTGATTGTAACTACTGGTATGATATCTACTCAGCCAATTATAATACGACCGATCAGGCAGAAATAGATGTACTGAATGAATATTATAGTAATGAGCATTTCTATGAATTGCAGGATGCGAAGGCGGAAGCATTTGTTGGCGAGGATGGCGCCTACTATTCCATGAGCGGGGAAACAAGCAAACGACTCCGTGACAACAGTGTGGGACTTACTGCGATGATCGTATTTATCGGTATCTACTTAGGCGTTGTATTCCTGATCTCCGGTGCGGCAATCCTCTCATTGAAGGAGCTTTCCGAGGCAGCCGACAGCAGGGAAAAATACAAGATCCTGCGCCGGATCGGCGTCGACGAGAAGAAGATTCGCCACTCACTTCTTGCACAGTCAGGCGTATTCTTCGGAATGCCGCTTCTGCTTGCAATCGTGCATTCCATCTTCGGAATGCAGACAGCAATGTTCATTCTGACAGCATTTGGACGGGGCGGACTGCTCGGTTCAATCCTGCTTGCGGCAGCCGTAATATTGGTAATTTATGGCATTTATTTCATGATTACGTATATATGCAGCCGTAAGATTATCAGCGAATAAATATCTTGAAAAAAAAGAATAAGTAAGCTATAATTAGCACATATTAAAAATATAATATATCTGGAATGTTCGATAACTCCTGTTATTTTTGAACCTACATTTACTTTAAACGGGATTCCTATATCTGTGATATTATGTCAGGCCTCCTATGAGTGGAAGACAGAGGATCACATGCGGTTGCCCACCTAGCGTCAGCTAGGAGTCAAAAGGCAGGAACCGGCATCCCGGATATATTTTTTTGGAGGAAAATACGTGAAAAAGAAGATACTCACGTTTATGCTTTTGCTGGTTATAGCCGGGGTAGTTATGATTGCCGGTCATGAGATTGCACGGCATACGCACAAAGCGGAACAAAATACGGAAACAACGGAAGTTCCCGTGGATTATAGCTTATATTATACCTATGCAGATGTGGAGAATGTCGTCAGTTATCTGGCAGATACAAAGGCAGAATCCGAGGTATTATCCCGTCTGATCGACCCTCTCAAGAAAAGCGAGGTCATCGATGTGGCGTTTGTAAAGTCTGTGGCACAGACGATACAGGTGAAGGCACCGATTTACGAGGAAGCACTAAACGGAAAGAAGGATTCTGACTACGTGACGAAGGCGGAGTTCGAGGATTTCTATGAGCGGATTGTCGCATCGGCAACGGTGAAAGGGCTGCTTCGGAAGGATGTACTGGTGCTTTCAATTTCGGAGGAGGACAAGACATCTTTTTTCGATGGACAGGACACCTACAATGCAGAATTTGAAATCGACGAAAGCTACGAGGGCAATGTGCTCGATGTCTATATGAAAAATGGAAAAATCTTTAAGATCAACCGTCTTGGCGATACCCGGATCACATTGCAAAATGTATGGGTGGAGTCCGTGACAGATGGAAAATGCACGTTCTTATATGGAGATCTGGAAAAGACCTACCCTGCCCGGACGGAGGAAGGCATCCCGGATGGAGCTGTGACAGTCGCAACAAGTCTGGATGCGGAACGGCAGACAGAAGCCGGCTATGAAACGGCGGGCTATGTTGCAAATCTCGTGTTTGACTATGCGGGCATCTGTAAAATCGAACGACCACAGAAGGTGCTGCGCGGCAGAGTCATTTCGACGGGAGATACAGATATTCAGGTGGAAAATATCGGCGGACTCACACTTGCCGATCATTATAAAATGTACAATGTGTATGAGGATGCAGTGGACGAGGAAAGTCTGTCTCTGCTTCTTGGTTATTCCTATGTGGACATGTATCTGCAGGATGGAAAAGTAGGTGCCGTCGTGATCAACCAGGAGTTAAAAAGCGAGGACATCCGCGTGATCATCAGCAACGATGATTATTCTTCTTATGAGATGGAGATGGTGCAGTTTACTGCGACATCCGCGTTCACAGTGGCATATCCGGATGAGACGGAGAAAACATACGAGGCCGGTGAGACGGTCACGATCGCACCAGAGGATTATGCGCCGGACGATAGATTGACGGTAACACCGGATACGCACAGTGGGAGGATCAAATTGCTCAGCGTGACGCGTGAGTGCGGTAATCCGGAATACGATGGAACGATGGAGCTTGATGTACAGGATGGGTATATCTATGTGATAAACGAGCTTTCGCTAGAACGATATCTGGCAAATGTTGTGGCAAATGCAATGCCATCGGATTACCCGGATGCAGCCATGCAGGCGATGGCAATCTGTGCCAGGGGAACGGCATATGCGAAGTTAAAGGATGAAAGTTATGCAGAATATCATGCGCATCTTGACGATTCCAGTCTCTGTCAGGTATATAATAATGTGGCAGAAACCGATGCGTCCATCCGTGCGGTGAAGGATACATACGGGCTGGTGCCGACCTACCGGGGAACTTTGATCGTACCGATGACATTTAACACATCTTTCGGAACAACCTGCACGAATGCGGAAATCTGGGGCGGTGATGCGTATAGTTATCTGGAGTCCAATGTGGAGAATTTGAATAAGGATAAGATCGATTTATCGGATGAAGCAGATTTTGAGGCATTTTTGACAGATAGTGATGCGTATACTATTATAGATAAAGATTCGCCATATTACCGGTGGGATATTACATTTACGCAGGAAGAGATGACAGACGCAATCGAGACAGTTTTGGAAAACCGTAAATCTCTGATGGCAGATGCGATACTTGTCGAGGATGAAACCGGTGCGTTTGTATCGGCAGAAGTGCCGGAGCTTGGAACTGTGACAGAAATCGAGGTGGCGGAGCGCACAGTGAGCGGTGTTGTATCGAAGCTTGTGATCCACGGAAGTGAACATACAATATCCATCAGCGGACAGAGCAATATCCGTGCAATCCTAAATCCTGTCAATCAGGAGATTGTACGGCAGGACGGTTCGACGGTAACAGGCTGGACATCACTTCCAAGTCCATATTATTATGTGGAGAAGACAGATGCGGGATTCGTGGTTCATGGCGGTGGATTCGGGCATGGAGCCGGTATGAGTATCTATGGAGCCGGTGTGCTTGGCAGACAAGGAAAAAGCTACAAATATATATTACGGCATTATTTCTCGTATGTCGATTTTGCATCAATCTATACGATGGAAGATGGAGAGGAAGCAGCAGATTCAGAATAACAAAGCGGAGGATGTATGAAAAAGGTCGTTCGGTTTATTATCAAATTTGTGAACAAAGCAACTGCGGACAGCGTGCCGGCGTATGCGGCACAGGTTGCTTTCTTTGTCATGCTTTCATTTTTCCCATTTATGATGCTGCTTGTTATGATTGCATCGAAGCTGTCTGTTATGAATACGAATGTACTCGGTTACATTCTGCGTGTCGTACCGAGCGGACTGGAATCTTATGTAGCGTATATCGTGGATGATGTAGTCAATGCAAATGTGCAGTCGTTTACACTCATTACCGTATTTGTCAGCTTGTGGTCCGCGGCGAAGGGAATTCAGGCACTCTCGACCGGATTAAATAAGATCTATGGTGTGGAACAGAACAAAAATTATTTCCTTGTGCGGCTGATCTGTGCACTATATACACTGGTGTTTATGCTGCTTTGCTTGATCGTGATTGCGATACAGGCGTTCGGTTCGCAGATCGCCCATAAGATCATCGCCCATTACCCGGCATTTGCGGATGCAACACTGCTGATCTTAAGCCTGAAGAACGTGGTGACATTCCTTGTTATCTTTGTCTTTTTGCTTCTGATCTATTACCAGCTTCCGAACCGGCGCGGACATATGCGGCATGAGTTTACCGGGGCTGTGCTGGCTTCACTTGCATGGATGCTTATGACACGGGGATTTTCTGTCTATATCAAGTATTCGGCAGATAATTCCAAGATGTATGGAAGTATGACATCGGTTGTCCTGATCATTATCTGGCTGTATATTGGTATGCAGATCGTCTTATATGGTGCGGAAATCAATTATTATCTGTCGGATCTGATCTGGAAGTACCGGGAGAAACACCGGTTAAAAAAGAAAGCAGAGCGGGAAGAAAAACAAAAATTAAAAAAGCAGCAGGAAGAAAATACAAGCATATCTTAATCGCTATCGGTTGACACCCCAAAACGGATGTGCGATAATCATACAGAAAAATTACAACAAGATGGAGGGACAAAGATGTATAGTTTTGATGAAATAGCAAATTTCGATCCAGAGATTGCACAGGCAATGACGGACGAGATTAACAGACAGGATCATAATATTGAGCTGATCGCATCAGAGAATATCGTATCCAAGGCAGTTATGGCAGCTATGGGAAGTCCGCTTACGAACAAGTACGCAGAGGGATATCCGGGAAAGCGTTACTACGGCGGATGTGAATATGTCGATGTAGTGGAAGACCTTGCAAGAGAACGGGCAAAGAAGTTGTTTGGATGTGAATATGTCAATGTTCAGCCACATTCCGGCGCACAGGCAAATATGGCAGTATTTTTCGCTATTTTGCAGCCGGGCGATACATTTATGGGAATGAATCTGGCGCATGGCGGACACCTGACACATGGTTCACCGGTGAATATGTCAGGTAAGTATTTCAACGTCGTACCATACGGTGTGAATGATGAAGGATTTATTGATTATGATGAGGTACTCCGCATCGCGAAGGAATGCAGGCCAAAGATGATTGTTGCTGGTGCATCTGCATATGCAAGAGCAATTGACTTCAAGCGTTTCCGTGAGATCGCAGATGAGGTTGGCGCAGTCCTTATGGTAGATATGGCACACATCGCAGGTCTGGTTGCTGCCGGACTTCACCAGAGTCCAATTCCGTACGCACACGTAACAACAACTACAACACACAAGACATTGCGTGGACCACGTGGTGGTATGATTCTTTCCAGCAATGAAGTAAATGAGAAATATAACTTCAACAAGGCAGTGTTCCCTGGTATTCAGGGAGGCCCTCTGATGCACGTGATCGCAGGTAAGGCTGTCTGCCTGAAGGAAGCTCTGACAGACGAATACAAAGAGTATCAGAAGCAGGTTGTGAAGAACGCAGCATGTCTGGCACAGGCACTGACGGAACGTGGATTCAAGATCGTATCCGGTGGTACAGACAATCACCTGATGCTTGTTGACTTACAGAACCTTGACCTGACAGGTAAGGAAGTGGAGAAGCTTCTGGATTCTGTTCATATCACAGCTAACAAGAACACGGTACCAAACGATCCAAAGTCACCGTTTGTTACAAGTGGTATCCGTCTTGGTACACCGGCAATCACAACACGTGGTGCAAAGGAAGACGATATGATCGTGATTGCAGATGCAATCAAGGCTGCCGTTATTGACAAGGATAACGATAAGGCAATGGCACTTGTAAAGAGCATCACAGACAAGTATCCATTGTATGCATAATACGCATAAAGAACGAAATCAAATCGTATACTAAGTAAAATCAAATGCAAAACCGGGGGCTGCGTGAGAGGGAATCCGTTCCCTTGACACGAAGCTTCCGGTTTTGTTATTTCTGTCATAGGTTCAGAAAATGAATCGTGACAATCATAAAATAAATGGAGAACAGACAGATAGATGGAAAATCAGCAGAAAAATTCCGCCCCGGAGAACAATTCGGACAACCGGAATCCGAACAATAACAACAATAAGAAAAAGCCATCCAAAACGGTGGTGATATGGATTGTATCGATTTTATTGACATTTATGATCTGGCAGGGAATTACGGCGATACAGCAGTCCAAACAGGAGAAGATCACGTATGATACATTCCTGCAGATGCTTGATGATAAATTGGTTACAGATGTGAAGCTCTACAATGACCGGATCAGCTTCACACCGATCTCGAAGGAGACAGGTGCGGAGATGGACAAGACTTATTATGTAATCCGTATCAGCGATTACAAGATCGTGGATCGTCTGCAGAAGGCGGGCGTGCAGTTCGAGGAGATCGACGAAGGAAAAAATGCAGTTGTTTCAACCATTTTCTCTTATGTTGTAATGATTGGAGCCTTTTATCTGCTGATGTCGTTATTGATGCGGAATATGTCTAAATCCGGAGGCTTTGGAAAAAGCAATGCGAAGATGTATGTGGAGAAGAAAACCGGCGTGACATTTGCGGATGTTGCCGGTCAGGAGGAGGCAAAGGAATCCCTCTGCGAGATGGTAGATTTCTTAGACCAGCCAGAACGATACTTAAAGATCGGTGCGAAGCTGCCGAAGGGTGCTCTGCTTGTAGGACCTCCGGGAACCGGTAAGACGCTGCTAGCCAAGGCAGTTGCCGGTGAGGCGAATGTTCCGTTCTTTTCGCTGTCCGGTTCGGAGTTCGTGGAGATGTTCGTCGGTGTCGGTGCCAGCCGTGTGCGTGATCTGTTCCGCAAGGCGAACAATATGGCACCATGTATTATATTTATCGATGAGATTGATGCGATCGGAGGAAAGCGTGACACGCGTCATGGCGGTGGCGATTCCGAGCGGGAACAGACCTTGAACCAGCTCTTGTCGGAGATGGATGGTTTCGACAGCTCGAAGGGAATTATCGTGCTTGCAGCGACAAACCGCCCGGAGGTACTTGATAAGGCATTGCTCCGTCCGGGACGATTTGACCGTAGAATCATCGTGTCAAAGCCGGATATGCAGGGACGTATCGATACACTCAAAGTACATTCGAAGAATGTCAAGATGGATGAGACGGTAGATTTCAAGGAGCTTGCACTTGCCACATCTGGTGCTGTCGGTGCAGACCTTGCGAATATTATCAATGAGGCGGCGTTAATGGCTGTCCGTAACAAGCGGGATTATGTATCCCAGAAGGATCTGATCGCTTCAGTAGAAGTTGTATTCGCCGGAAAAGAGAAGAAGGAGAAGCTGCTCTCACCAAGAGAGAAGAAGATCGTTGCCTACCATGAGGTCGGACATGCGCTTGCTGCCGCATTGCAGAAGAACACGCTTCCAATCCAGCGTATCACGATCGTACCGCGTACATCCGGTGCACTTGGCTATGTATGGCAGGTGCCGGAGGAAGAGAAGCAGTTGCAGACGAAGAAGGAAATGGAAGAGGATATCGTAACATTTCTGGCTGGTCGTGCAGCGGAGGAGCTGAAGTTTGATTCCGTTACGAATGGCGCCTCAAACGATATCGAGAAGGCAACGAGTCTGGCGCGGACAATGATTACGATGTACGGTATGTCCGAGAAGTTCGGCATGGTGCAGCTCGAAGGAGTAACCGGAGAATACTTGGATAACCGTCGCGTATTAAACTGTTCTTCCGAGACAGAGACGAAGGTCGATACCGAAGTTAAGAATATGATGAAAGCAAGCTACGAGAAGGCATACAAGTTACTGAAAAAGAATATGCCGACCCTCGATGCGATCGCACAGGTACTCTACGAGAAGGAAAACCTGAGCGGCAAGGAATTCATGGAATTATACGAGAAGTATCAGAATGTGAAGCTTACGGAAGCGGAAAAGGTACAGTAGGAATAGGATTTTGAATAAATAAGTATGAAGCGTACTTGTGATTTCTATATAGGCATGCATCAACAATCAGAAATATAAATATGTTTGGAACTTAGAAGTACTTGATGTTCTGTAAATATCCAGCAATGTTTGAACACGATGTTCAAACAAGCCGTCGTTGAGCCATGGACGGCGAATCGGCGGCGGTTGCGGACGATATTATTGTGTATATCAGAACATTTAGTACTTCTTAGTTTCAATACATCGTATATTTCTGATTGTTGATACATACCTATATAGAAATCACAATACGTTTCAAACATGTGGAGGAAAATCAAAATGGAATACAATTTCTTTGCGACGGTGGCGCGCATGAAATACATTGAGCGTTGGGCGCTCATGCGGAACACATACCCGGAGACGTTGTCCGAGCATAGTTTGGAGGTTAGCATGCTTGCGCATGCGCTCTGTGTGATCGGAAATGTGCGGTATGGCAAGCATTTAGATGCCGACAAGGCGGCAGTGATCGGATTGTATCACGATGCGTCCGAGATCATCACAGGCGATATGCCAACACCGATCAAATATTATAATAACCGGATGAAGGATCTGTTTCATTCCATCGAGGATGAAGCGTGCGAGAAGCTGATCGGACAGCTTCCAGAAGATCTGCAGGCATATTACCGGGACTACTTCTTCAAGCAGGAAGCGGATACAGAAGAGACGAAGTATCTGTGGAAGCTTGTAAAGGCAGCAGATAAGCTCTCTGCATTGATTAAGTGCATGGAGGAAGAAAAAACAGGTAACCGCGAATTCGTAAAGGCGAAGGAAAGCACCGAACAGATGGTGCAGGAGCTAGCCGACAGCTACCCGGAAGTAAAGGACTTCGTGCAGGAATTCCTGCCAGCTTATGCGAAGACGCTGGATGAGTTGAATTAGTGCATAATGCGTTTGCTTTTTTCAATAATAGGAATCATTAAGTCCATATAGAAGAGGGTTTCGACGCTGTAAGTGAAGAAACCATGATATTTTTCTGTTGTTTTCTGAATATTGGAGAGACCATATCCGTGATAGAGGGAATTTTGCTGGCTGGCATGTATGTGCTCCAGGGATGTTCCCTCTGCGGTTGTGTTCTCGCAGTGAATCGTGAATTTATCGTTTTCAGTAGTCGCAATCGCGATATGGATAAAATTCTCACTGGAAGGATTGGCAATACATGCTTTCAGACAGTTATCAAGCATATTGCCGAGAATCACACATAAATCATAATCATTGACCGGAATCCGGTTATACGTTACCCCAAGCTTAGCAACAAACTGAATATGATTTTTCGCTGCAAGTGTATCATAGTTTGTCAGGAAAGAATCAATTACCAGATTGCCGGTATTGTATTTGGAATAAGTGGATTCGATATCCCTGACTGCCTCGCTGGTGAAGGTTTTCAGTTTATCGTATTCCTTGTTATCGACATATTCGTTGATACAGAAATACTGCTTTTTGAGGTCGTGGATGATCCGGCGGCTTTGCCGATAGGATTCGCTTAGCTGTTCGTATTTTTCCTTCTGAAAGCGAATCTGATCTTCCATCTGGGCGTTTGTGTATTTTAATGTGGTCGATGCATATTCTTTCTGGATCAGAATATAGTTTATGATATTTAACAACACCAGACAGCAGATCAGAAGCTTGTAGAAAAATACTGTATCAATCTCGAATATCTGTTGAATTGGCAAACACACGTAGATAATAATAGATATAATAGGAGTAGATAAAACTAAAAGTTTGTATTCCGTAGAGACGGTTGTCGCTTTTTTACGCAGGAGGATAGACGAGAGCAGACACAACAGGAACAGGGAAGACTTGGAACCGATATTCATAACGCTGTAAAAAAATGCAGTGTCACTTTCTTCATAGAAATCCGGGTTCAGTTTCGTAAAAAGAAAGGTAAATATGGCTTCTCCAAGTGATGCAAGCGTCTGGAACAGCAGTGTCATGTATAGCTTTGCTTTCAGACTGCTTGTGAAAAATAAGCAGAGGATAAACGTTGTACCCAGACTGATAAGCGTTGCGGTAATTTCTGATTGCATGGTAGGGAAATGGCTGTTTAACACTTCACATCCATACAGACAGCATTCACAGCCGACAAGGACACAAAGATATAGTGGGGCATAACGTTTCTTGAAATGATGCAACGTGTTCATCAGAAATGTAGTTAAGATGAACATATCAAAAAGATATGTGAGTATCGTAAGTGCGTATTGCATATTAGGCTCCTTGATGCGTATAAAAATCCGAGTGTATGGCAACAACTTGATTCAGGTAGCGATCCGTGATCAGTTTCCGGTTCCGTCTGCTCATGGAGACTGAGGCACCGTTGTCAAAAATAATCGTGCAATCCTTCAGATAATGAATGTGGGTAAGATTGACAAGAACTGTGCGGGAACACATCATAAACATCGTTTCATCCAGCATGGAATTCCATGTAGTGATCGTCCCCTTCGCAGGAATCACATCCTCCCGCATATGAAAACATAATTCTTTGGACTTCGCATTTTTAACTTCGATGTAATAGACATCTTTTAAGTTCAATGTATATTCCCGGTCATAGCCGTCTACAACGGAGATCAACGATAGATTTTTCGTGTACTCTTCGAGGATATCTGATAGCAGTTGTTTCATCTCGATTTCCTGGACTGGCTTTTGAAGGAAATGGTAGGGGTGGACGGCAAAACTGTCCTGCATATACTTTGGATAGTTGCTGACAAAGACAATCATTACATGATGGTCGAAATTTCTCTTGATGGCATCG
>DHJV01000119.1 GCA_002404515.1 Lachnospiraceae bacterium UBA4711
CAGATAACTAAAAATTATCGATCGCTTTCTCCACACCATCAAACCAATCGAAAATCTTTCCTTGGATGTTTGTTTGTGAGAATATCAGTCTGTTTTGCTGTGGAGACATGTGTGTAGATCTCTGTCGTTGTGATAGAGCTGTGTCCCAACATTTCCTGAATATACCGGATATCGACATCAGCATCTAAGAGGCTGGTTGCAAATGTATGTCGGAACATATGCGGAGTGATATGCAGGTTGATGTTTGCAAGCCTGCAATATTTACGGATCATACGGCGGATTGACTGGTCAGATACGGCAGTACCATTCTGGTTCACAAAGAATGGAGCATATGGATCCGGGCAGAAAGGCATACTGGATTTGTATTTTATTAATATGGATAGGACGTTTGCGTTTGTGATTTGTAGACGACGCTCCTTATCTCCTTTTCCATAGATCAGTATTGTTCCGGTGTGCAGGTTAATGCTATGATTGCGCAGAGAACAAAGCTCGGATATCCGGATTCCGGTCATGAAAAGCAATTCAATGATTGCGGCGTCACGCAGTGTATGCACTTGCCGATAGGGGGTTTTTGCGTTTGAGTGCTGCGTGTATATTTCGGCGAGAAGCTGTTCGATTGTGAGGAGGGGAATCGTTTTCGGCAGAATCAGTGGTTCGCGGAAACGAGTCTGCAGCTTGGCGAATGGTGTGATTGCGATGATATCACGGTATTCTAAATGATGATAGAAGGCTTTTATAGAAGCGATTTTCCGTTTGACGGTTCGAGGCTTGTATAATGTATGTAAAGAAGAAATATAGGATTCAATTGTTTGTGGTGTACGGGAAATGAGTGGCTGATCCGGCAATGCCATATAGAAGTGTCGGAGATCAATGGCATAGGCTTTAAGTGTTTTTTCATCTAAACGCTTGTTGTATTTGCAATAGTCTAAATAGGTCTGAATCAGACTTGTATCATTTGTAGATTTCATAGAAAACTCCTTTTTCATCGTATTGTAGCAGAAATATATTCTAATATGCAAAAGTATACATGAGTTCCGTATAAGTATCTTTAAATTATGCATGTTGGACTTTTTTTGACCAAAAGTGTTAATATTTCGACCATTTGTGCAAGACATCTTGATAATTGGGCATGTAGCGATATACTAAAATCAGGCTATGGAAAAACTCGGAAGAGTTCATTTAATTTATTATGTGTGAGGTGTTAAGATGATTAAAAAAAGAAAATGGTTGTACTTTATTTTTGGTATTTTGATGTTAATGGTAATGCCTGGATTTGAAGATAATAAAATACAGGCACAGACAAGTGTTGGAGAATTATTGATTGCAGAAAATAAGTTGGAAGGAGACGTAACAGAAAGAATATATGTAATTACAAATGATGAAATATCAGAGAATACGCGTTCTGTGTCGGCAAGAAAAGCTACAAAAAAATATACATATGAAGTAAATGGGGAGGACTGTTTAATTATATATGTCTATGCAAATTTTTCTTATGGACATTCTGATGGGAGAGCGCGTATTTCAAGTTCTTCGTATTCAATTTCGAAAATTGATTCTCACATAGAGGTAAGCAATATATCACAACAAAATTATGCAGGAACTGATCCCAAAACTGTTTTGAGTTTTACATTAAAGGATAAGCATTATACTCCAATATTGGTACAGGCAAAGAAAATAACATTGAGCTGTAAAAATAATGGAGATTATTATTAATAAGGTTTGAAGCGACGAATGAAGTTGCTTTAAATATTGCACTGCGCAGTGTAACAAGATGAATACGCATATGTAAGTACTTGCAAAGCTTGTGTATGTGGAAGATTAATTAGGAGGTATTAAAAAATGGCTTTAGACGTGCGTTATGGGGAAATCCGATCCGAAGTAATTGCGAAGCTTGAAACACAGAAAGGTGAGATGGAGAATTTACTTGGTAAATTGAGTAATACGGTAGAGACTCTTCCATCAGTAATGGAAGGACAGGCATTGCAGGCATATATGGATGAATATGAGAAAATTGTTAAAACAATTTATTCAAAACTGAACGTAAATTTGGGAGATTTTTCACAGCAATTAGAAAGTGTATGCCAGCAGTTCGAGAATTTGGATGATGATATGAAAACACAATTAAGTTAGTACAGGGAGGATAAATAAATGGGTGATAGATTAAGAGTAGACTATGCAGCCGTTGAAGGATTAATTGGTGATATGAAGGGCTACGAAGGAAATATCGAGGATTTGTATTCTGATATGACAACAACAGTAAGCTCTCTTGTCAGCAATGGTTATATGGAGGCAGAGTCTGCGACGGCATATGTAGAGGAATTCAAAAATATGCTCGGACCGGATATTGAGAGTTTGTCAGAGCTGATCAATCAGTTCTATACACAGCTTTCACAGATATGTCAAAACTTTGCGGAAGCAGATGCAAATATTGCAGATATGTTATTTTAGTTAGTGTAAAACAGCCCTTAAATGGTGTCTGATAAAGATGAGGTTTAAGGGCTGTTTTGAATTGCAGGGCTTGTTTTTATTAATAAAAATTGGTGTATCTTTGGAGGATGTAGTGGATAAACAAGGTCTAAATAGAAAGATAAATAATTATGAAACAAAAATTATACAGAATATGCAAGAAATAAACCGCATAAATAGAAAGATAGAATCTCTACAGGCTCAAATGAACAAAATAGATAGCATGCAGAGACAAACAGAGGATTTCTTTATAAGAAAAAAGACAAAAAATGAAAACATTTATGAACTAGTTCAGGGGCGGGCAGCTAAAAGTATAATAACAAAATCCTTGGATATATGTGGCAAGGCAAACCGAGATTATTATACCAATCAATTTGAGAATATAAATTATCTAATAAATGTAAATATTCAGAGACTTACGGAAGAACTTCAGGAATTACAAATGGAAAATGTTCATTATAAATCAGCTATTTATGCAAGTAAAAAGGAAATTGCAACGATTGAAGCAAAGGAAGGAAAACATGCAGGATCTAATAATCAGTGATGAAGAATTTAAGAGTTATTCAGAAGCAATTGGATATTTAACACAATCTATGGAAAATGCATATTCATCTATTATTAATCAATTAAGAATAGTGTGTGAAACTGGTGTTACAGAAGGTAATTTTCATGATAATTTGTCTGCATATATAAGTTCGTTAGAAATGATGCAGGGACAAATGCAATATATTACAAATGCAATGCAAAGAATGGCGGAGGAGTTTATAGCAGAGATTGACGAGATTGACCAAAGTATTTATTGATTAAGGGGGGAAGAATTTTATGGCAAGTTTAAAGGTAAGTTACAGTGTTATTAATGAGGCAATAATGCAATTACATAATATATCTTCTAAGCCGGAGGAAATATATGTGGCAATAGGAAGACTAAAATCAAACTTTTCAATAAGCAATAGTGCATGTGCAAAAGAATTGATAAATGCAATGGATACATATAAAGAAATATATGGATTGATATTGGGTATCTGTAATAATGCTGCAGATATGTTACAAGTCGCAAAATATTTATATTCAGATATGGATGACTCTATGTCAGAACAGATGAATTAGTAAAGGTAAAAAAATGATAAGAGATTTTACAGAAATAGTACAAGAAGAAATGCATGATGCAATAAAAGATAGTCTGAGTGATCAGGTAATATATTCGTCACATAATTATACATTTGAATCAGAACTAACAGCAACCGTTGAAATTTTGGGACAAGATTGTGTGGTGAATTTTTCAGATCTTGAAGCATATGCAGAAAATATGAAAATACAAACTAGAAATTCTGTTTCAGAACAAAGTAGCATGATATCAAAATTAGATGCTATTTTCACTGATGCCAGAAACCATGACGATGAAAAAGCAATAAACGTAAATGATGAGAAGACAATAACTGCTGATGTGTATATCAATACGCTTCGAGATTTGGCTGAAAGCATCAGTGTTTCCTCACTTGGGAAAGGAGCAACTTCTGTACGGTATAACTATAGTAGATATCATTCGAGTTTTGAAGATTCTATTTTTGGGTCTAGTGATGCATTTGATGGAAAAATGGATTCTATTGGCGGAGGGTTATTAAAGGAATTTTTTGATAGTATTAATGCAGTGGAGCCATTTAATGAGCATTCGACAGAAGTTAATAATCTATATGAGTTTTTAAAAAAGGATCCAAATGAAGTAAAAGATTGGGAGAGGGATGCTATTTTAATGTACTTGGATTCATGTGTGACTGTAGATGAGAGTACAGGATACTCCACAGTCAATTATGAAAGAGTAAGTATGATTTTATCGGGATGCTATACACAGGAGGAATATACTTCAATTAATGTATTTAGACCTTATACAAAATATTATGCTAATGATATGCTAACTTATTTAGCGACAGAGTACAATAATTACTATCAATTTAAAGCATCATTTTATCAATATATGCATCCGGAAATACAAAAATATGCAGATTTAAATGCAATACTTTTAGCTACGAACTATTATTACAAAGAACTTCATTTAAATTCAACGACAGAGGTTAATGAACTAGGTGAAATAGAAGTAGTTAATTTTGGATTAAATGTATATGAGGAAGAAAAGGAACCTCACAGAATTGTAATTAATACAGTACAAGTTGATGATGATGAATTTGAATATCATTTAAAATTAGATGATAAGGAACCTATCTATAATGACTCAAAACATAATATTTATATAATGCAGGCAAACACGACGATGTATTGGACGAAAAGTATGGAAACAAAGTATAAAAATGGAAAAGTACGAGTAGAAGATGCCTGTGTTGAAAAATTGTTAGGAAATATGAAGACCAAGGGGACTGATAAAGTCTTAGGCAGCATGAAGAACGCAGGGCCGGGTGGAGTCATTGCAGTAAAGGCATATAAAGAAGCAAGCGCATTATACAATGTCTATGATGGTGCAAAGCGACAGAATGCTATATGTGATGAAAATATTGGGGTTGAAAAGAATAGGAGATATACAGAACATTTGTGTATAGGAGGGCAAACCGCATGTTGTGGAGATAATCCAGTAATAAGTTTAAATGGAAAAGTAAATGAACGCGAATTGCAAGTTAAGGTTGCAGCTTATAATTTAAATCATCCTGATTTGACTCCGATAACGGAGGAGGAAGTTGTGAAAGGATATGAAAATTTCGTGGCTGGATCTACTGAGAGCCAGGAGATATTAGAGGATTTTAGCAATTCAATGGAAACCCCAATTGACGAAGGTAGTGAAAGCGGAGAGCACGATAAAAATAGTACTAATCTGCAGACTTTTAGAGATAAAATTGTGGTGTATGTATATGATAAGTACGGAATTGACCTACAAGATGCCACTAAGGAGCAAGTAGAAGACGCAATTAATAATTATAATTCAATTTATTAAGGTAAAGGTTTATGAAAATAAAAAAAGGGGTAATTAAACTGATTGTATTTGTTCTTTTTCTTGCTTTTGTTGTGTGTACACTAACAAAATATATAAAACAGAAAAAAGAAGAACGAGAGAGTTATATAAGAAGTGCAAACAGCGAATATCGGGAGTGTTTGGCGATAATGGGGGCGTGTACATCTGATGAAAGAGGTGTAACATATTCTGACAAAAAAGTTATCAACATCGGAATACTTTATGAGAAAATTGCGTTTGTTCGTGTGTTTTGCCCTCAATATCATATAGAGTATGACTCGATAGATGAACTATTGAATGAGTATGATAATTTTTGCAAAACGGGAGAACGACAAGATAAATTGGATTTGTTCTGTTCTGCCTATGAAAAAGCAATATTTCATGCGGATTCTTTTGATATGTCCTATGAAGATATGTCAGCTATAATATATGGATTAGGAATTGGATGCTATGTCATTGAGGACGGAAGAGTTACCAAAAAACCAGATATGAACTTGGTAGAATTATCGGATGACCAGATATTAAGTGTATGCGGATATTTTGAAGAATATAGTGATGTTATAATAGACTGGTGGATGGAATTTAAGAAGCAAAGCAGTGAAAACGGGGGGGCAATATTTAAATGATCAAAATAGAAAAATATATGGTCACAAACGGTATTGGTGTAGCTTTATTGTGTGGTTGAGGAAAAAGAAGGGTAGAGACGACAGAAGTGACTACCGCAGAAATTTGAAAATAACAGTGAAGTAATTATTGAACATACAGGGATGAATAAAGAAACAAGGAGAACACAAATGATACATTACAAAAAGCAAAGCGTATATAGAGGAAGAAGGGCGATTTTCACATTCATTAATATAATTCTGGTCTGCGTGTTGCTTCAGGGGAATGTACGGGCGGCGGAGATGCCGGAAGGAGAGCCTGTGGGAGCAGAGGCAACAGCCACGGATGCAGTGAATGTAGAAGCACCAGGTAAGTATGATGAGAAGAAGGGGATTGCATCAATCCGGCTGATGTATTGTGCGGATAGCGGCGCGAAGGATGTGATTAAAACCGGGTATGCATTTTTTATAGGGGATGATGAAAGTACATATCTTATATCCTGTTGCGATACTGTGATATTGAATGAAGAAGAGAAAAATGCGGTGGCTGCAGCACATGGGGTGACACCTGACAAGGTGAATACTGTGATTGAGCTTGTGCTGAAAAATGATGTGATTGTGGAATTATCCATAGTAAATAGCAGTGAAGGACTTAATTTTGCGATATTGCAGCCGTCGACAAAGATTGCATCCTGCATGGGGATTCGATTGTGCGAGGATAGTACGAAGACGAAGAAAGGACAGGTTGTACATGCATATGATGCGGATATGCAGCAGATAGACTGTACGATTGAGGACTGGTCGGAAATTAATGATGCGCATTATTACAGATACACCGCAAGCCAGCCGATAACCAGAGGATTTCCACTGTTAAATGAAGAAGGGGAAGCAATTGGTATTGTAAGCACGATAAACAAGGGAAATCCGGAGGAGACATATGCACTTCAGATCGACGAGGTAATCGATGTGCTGACTGTCCTTGGGATTCAGTATAATCCGGAGATAGTTGTAGACACATCCAAACTGGAAGAGGTGATCGCGGCATACGAGGAATTAGATGCAGATAAATATGCACCTGAATCATGGAAGGTATGTGAAGACGCTTATAATCAGGCGACAGAGTTGTACCAGAAGGTACAGGCGCAGGAGGTTGATAACTATACACAGGATGCGGTAGATGCGACGACTGCCACGCTGCAGGACAGTATAGATAATCTGAAGAAAGCGGAATTGCCGGTAAAAATAGTGATTATTGTGGCAGCAATCGCATGTGGCATACTTTTTATCGCCGTTGTTACGTTGGCGATTTTGTTGGCTGTGCTGTGTAAAAGATGTAAGAAATTATCAGAGGAACAGGGGAATCAGGCGGTATTAGCCAAAGAAGCGTTGAAGATTAGTGGAAGGATTACGCCGGGATTTGTAACAAATCACGAGAATCTTCCTTTGAACAGAAGCCTGCAGGAGGCAGGTCAGTCTTCACCGGAGGAAATAGGAGAAACAAGTGTGTTAGGTATAGATATGGACGAGCATGGTCAGCCGCTCAACGATACGGCGGTTCGATATCCAACGATCGTCCGTTATAAAACAGGCGAGGCGTTTGTGGTGAACCAGAACAGTTACATTATCGGATCTGCAGCAGATTCTGTCGATTACTGTATTACGCGCAGCCATAGTATCAGTCGAAAACATGCGTGTATTATGAAGTTCGAAGATGGATATTATATTCAGGATCTGGATACGACAAATGGAACATATGTGAATGACATACGAGTTATGCCGGGGCGTTATATGAAGCTGGATCCTGGTAATATTATTCGTCTGGCGGAAGAAGAATTTGAGTACAAGGGGTAAACAGTAAAAAGATGATAGTCAGTTGTTATGCAGATCATCTCGCGTATACATTTGAAGCGCAGGATGCGTTATTTATGCTCGGGATGAAGGTTGTAAATAAATTGGAAGAACATCACATTCCGATGGTACAGGTACTACATAATCAGAAAGTACAGTTGCTGTATGGTGTAGAGGGATACCGTCGGTTCACGGAAGCGATGGGAGAAATCAGCAGCGCAGAACTTGTGACAGCATGCATTCATTTTTTGCAGATGTTAAAGAGAATGGAAGACAATGATTTCCTGGAGATGAAGGCTGTAGACATAAAGCTTGAACGGCTATATTACGATGGAAAAAACAAAGAAATCAAGGCAGTCATTCTCCCCATTAATTATGAATGTGATTTGCATGATGCATGCACATGGAGTTATTCATTTCGGAATACAATGCTCATGATCTTCAATCAGATATTTGTAAATATGCCTGACAGACAGACGGAGCTGTATTATGTGGTAATGGATCAGACGAAGACAGATGCAGAGGTATTGCATGCACTTATCTCTTATGATTTCGGAATTCAGGCAGTTGAACATACGATGGAGAATACAGGTTCAGAAAAAACGTTACTATTAGAACATAACGGATCCGAAGGAAATCTGATATTTATTGTTGATAAGCCGGAATTCCTCATAGGAAAATCAAAGGAAGCAGATGGAACGATTGCAAATTCCACGAAAGTCAGTCGAAATCATTGTAGGATTGTCAGGGAAAATGGCAGTTATATGATTCAGGATTTGGAGAGTACAAATGGAACGATCGTCAACGGCTATACGTTGGAACCAGATCAGAAATATTACCTGAAAGATGGAGACAGTCTGGTTTTGGCGGATGTAGAATTTAAGGTCACAGTGTCATAACAGGGGGCAGATATGATAAAGAAAAGTATTGTATTCGCGGCATTCGACGAGGAATACGTGGCAACGATTGAGTTTAAGCTTGCAAAGCTTACAGAGGAACGGGCAAGCATTGAATTTATAACAGATGCAGGCTGTCTGGAAGCGTTTCTGGAGCGACCGAAGAAGATTGACGTTCTGATACTTCCTTATGGGATTCCGTTACCGCATCCAGAGGCTTTTTCAAAGACAAGCATTTACTATTTGACAGAAGAAGAGATGGATGCAGAGAATCCTGCCTACATATATAAGTATTACAGTGTAAAACGTATGCTGGAGAAGATCGATTCCGGGCTGATCACAGAGGCAGAGTCGGAAAAGGGGACAAAGGTAGTTGGCGTATTCTCGGCATCCGGGGGAACGGGAAAGACGATTACTGCATTGACGCTTGCGCATAAACTGATGAAAAAAGGGAAACGTGTAATCTATATCAGTACCGTTCCATATCAGGATTTTACATATTATATAGATGATGCAAGCGTGCTTGGAACCGCATTTTGTTATCAATGTTCCATCAATATAAAAAATGCTTTAAAAATTATACAGGACGAAATCAAAAATGAAGGATTTGATTTTTTGCCGCCATTCAAGAATCTTCCGGTTTCTTATCAGATGAAGTTTTCCGTATATTCCCAGATTGTAGATTATCTGCGAGACAAAAATATTTATGACTATATTGTGGTGGAGTTATCTTCTGAGCTGGAGGCAGACAAGCTGGTTTTTCTGAAGAATTGTGATTGGAAAGTACTTTTGACAACGCAGGATAAGATCGCGGTAGGAAAGCTGGAAGCTTTGCTTTCCAATATGCTGGATTTTGACAGAAATATTTTGATTTTATGTAACCGTTACAAATATAATCAGCCGGATTTTCTCTCTGGCGCACAGCTTCTTCAGAAATATGAGTTCAGTGAATTTATCGAAGAGTATAATGCGCCGCTTGATCTGGAAATGACGAAAAATTCACAGTTGTTTGACAGAACTATGTTATGCATGGAATAAGGGGAGTGTCGAATATGGAAAATACAGTGATTGTGGCATTTCATCATAAAAAAAGAAATACATGGCTGGATATGGAGATTCCGCTTGATATATCAGCCAACGAATTGATCTATGGGTTAAATAAAGGATTAAAGCTGGGGATTGATATGTCGAATGTGGCGGAGTGTTATATGTGTACGGAAGATCCAAGAACGCTGTTGCGTGGAGACCGGTTGCTGGAATCGTTCGGATTGCGCAATGGTACAATTATACATTTTGACAGATAAAAGCAGGGGGTACAAATGAAACATAAATTAGTGATATATGGAAATAACATGTATAAGGAAGTGGATTTTGATGATTCGTTTGCCGGAAGTATTACGATAGGAACAGATAAAGCATGTCAGATTGCATTTCGAAAAGATCGCTTTATGACAGGCTTTATTTTTCGAATTGATCGGCAGGCAGATGGGGAATATATTATCAGTTGTAATGATACCGTATATCTGACCAAAGATTTCAATCTGAAAGAATATGTGAGAAAGCTGGAGACAGGCGATCATTTATCTCTGTGCTATGATTATACCGGAACGGAGGTATTCAGCATTGATTTTCTCGCATGCTTCGATGCAGTCGGTGATGATTACGATCTTCAGATTGACTGCAAAAATATTTCTGAATTTTCTATTGGTGGACAAGTAGAGTGCACGATTCGAATCGATGATCCCTACACACATGAAGATTGTGTAAAACTGTATAAAGTAATCGATGGATACGATGCGGAATTTGTCTCGAACACAATTGGTATTGAGGTAAACGGATTTATGCCACGCGCCAATACCTGTTATGTGCGGGATGGAGAGTTTTTGACAATCAAGGGATATTCGTTCTGTATCTGCGACGGAATGATATATACAACGAGAAAAGCAAAGCTTATAACGAAGAGAAAAGTGGAGATTGTTCAGTATCAGAAAAATCATTATGAATATCCGAAGTTTATAAAAAATGTTCGACAGCAATTCTCGATGCCGGACCAGACGATTGAAGTGCTGGAGCCGAACAACAAGGACGAGTCGGAACAGCAGAACTTTTTGATGTCTGTTATGCCGATGCTGGTAAATATGTTGATGATGGTTGGACTCCGCGGAATGATGGGCGGTGGAGGCATGTATGTCATCTATTTTGCGGCAACAATGTCAGTGAGTACAACTGTTACAGTCTTGAATTTTGTAAAGGAACGAAATAAAAGACAGGAAAAAGAAGAACGAAGAAAAAAGATATATCTGGAATATCTGACGAATCGGGAGGATGAGATTATACATTTGCGGGAGCGGGAGAAAACGGTCGCAGAGTATATGAATCCATCACTGAACAATTATATGACGTTTATTGAGAATTTTGACAACCGGCTTTTTGAAAGAAAACGTGAGGATGAAGATTTTCTTAAGGTTTGTCTTGGAAAGGGTGTTGTGCGGTCGTGCTGTCCGGTTGATTATAAAAAAGAAGAGTATGTGGACACGGAAGATACGCTGAAGGATTTTCCGAAAACCATGCATGATAAATATGAGTTTATTGATGCGATGCCGGTATGCCTCGACCTGAAGACCGCGAATGCGGTTGGTTTCATTGGAAGCCGGACAAAGTTGTATCAGATGGAGAAAAATCTGATCATAGGATTTGCAGCTTCGCATTTTTATAAGGATATCAAGCTGTTTTTGATTATGGATAAAGTAGATGTTCCCTTGTTCTCATGGGCGAGATGGCTGCCAATCACCTACAATGAGCAAAATAAATTGCGCAATTTTATGTATGATGGCGAAAGTGCAAAAAGCACGTTGGAATTTCTGTATTCTGAACTTTCCCGTCGAGAATCAATGGGTGGAGTGACGGAACAGATACAGGAGTATGTTGTGCTGGTATTCCGGTCAGCTATGCTTCGCAATCATCCGGTGTCCGGTTACATAGAGAAAGCAAAAGATCTCGGCTTTCATTTTGTGTTTTTTGAGGAGTATGAGGAGTTCCTGAATCCTGCGTGTACAAGCAGGATCTTTCTGGAGGAAGACTTCTACAAAGGATATATTCAGGATACGGACAATGGGGATCAGATACAGACGTTTGAATATGAATATGTGTCACGTGAACGCGCGGAGATCGCGGCAAAGAAACTGGCATGTGTGTATGTCGATGAGGTGAATCTGGAGAATACACTGACAAAAAACATAACATTATTTCAGCTGTTACATATTATGAGTCCGTATGATCTGGATCTGGAAAGCCGCTGGTCAAACTCGAAAATATACAAGACAATGGCGGCTCCGATTGGAGTCAAGAGCGGGAATGAAATCGTATATTTGGATCTGCATGAGAAGTACCATGGACCGCATGGGTTGGTAGCAGGAACTACCGGATCGGGAAAATCTGAGATCCTGCAGACATATATTTTGTCCATGGCGACCTTGTTTCATCCATATGAGGTTGGGTTTATCATCATCGATTTTAAGGGAGGAGGAATGGTAAATCAGTTTAAGGATCTGCCACATCTGAATGGTGCAATCACCAATATAGATGGTAACGAAATTGAGCGGTCGCTGTTATCAATCAAGGCAGAGCTTGTCAAGCGGCAGGAGCTTTTTGCGAAATTAGAGGTAAATCATATCGATGATTATATTAAGGCATATAAAGATGGAAAGGCAGAAATCCCTCTTCCACATCTGATTTTGATTGTAGATGAGTTTGCCGAGTTGAAGAGTGAACAGCCGGAATTTATGAAAGAACTGATATCAGCTGCACGAATCGGACGAAGTCTGGGTGTACATCTGATTCTTGCAACACAGAAGCCTTCTGGCGTAGTAAGTGATCAGATATGGAGTAATTCGAAATTCAAACTGTGTCTCAAAGTGCAGAATAAGAATGACAGTAATGAAGTATTGAAATCACCATTGGCGGCAGAAATCAGGGAACCGGGCAGGGCATATCTGCAGGTGGGAAATAATGAGATTTTTCAGTTGTTCCAGTCAGCATATAGCGGGGCTACTGCAAAAACAGATGGGATATCTGCACAGAAGAAGTTTGCGTTGACAAGTGTTGCATTGTCAGGAAAAAGATCTGTTTTGTATGAGCAAAAGCCAAACGAGGACGATGCAGGAGAGACGCAGTTGAAGGCAATCGTTAATTATGTGAATGAATTTTGTGAGAAAAAGGGAATATCCAGATTACCGAACATCTGCCTTCCTGCTTTATCCGAGAAATTGCCATTTACGTTGGATAGCTTTTCTTACACGGGAACCGATATTGTTGTTCCTGTGGGCGTGGTGGATGATCCGTCAAGACAGCGGCAGTATGTGGAAACGTGGAACATCTCGCAGAATAATTTCTATATATTGGGATCTGCGCAGTCTGGAAAGACGAATCTGTTACAGACAATGATCTGTGGGCTGGCAATGCGTTATTCTCCAAAGGATGTCCAGATGTATATTCTGGATTTTGCATCTATGATTCTTCGTAATTTTGAGACATTGAATCATGTCGGAGGAGTTATTACGTCTACAGATGAACAACGTCTCAAAGGATTCCTAAAGATGATGCAGGAAACTGTGCAGGTGCGAAAAAAGTATTTTTCCCAGCTTGGGTTGAGTTCGTATAGTGCATATCGGGAATCCGGACAGACGGAGCTGCCACAGATAGTGATCTTTCTGGATAACTGGGTTGCATTTCGGGGGTATTATCCGGACTATGAGGATCAGATTATAAGTATCAGCAGAGAGAGCGTGGCAGCAGGTATCTCTTTTGTCGTGACCGCCGGTCAGGCAGGAGGAGCCGGATTCAAGCTGTTATCAAACTTTTCGAAGAGAACTGCTTTGTATTGCAATGATTCCAGCGATTATGGCGTGGTCTTTGAGGCATGCCGCAAGAAGCTGCATGATATTGCGGGAAGAGGACTTGTTGAGGCAGATAAAATGTATTATGAGATACAGTATTATCTGGCTTTTGCAGCAGAAAAAGAGTTTGAGAAGATTACACTTATGAAGGCGTTTATTGATCAGATTCATGATCAGTATGGTGATATGTATGTACCGGGAATTCCGGAGATACCACAGAAGGTAACCGAAGCATATATGACGAAGCAGTTTGGAACGAGCTATAAGTCATATGAAATTCCGCTCGGCATGGAGTTTGAGACGATAGGCAGACGGACATTAGATTTGGGGCAGACACCGCTTCAGGCTTTTGTTGGAGCAAAAGACAGCAGCAAACACCAATATGTAGAGTATTTGCTTGACAGGGTTCTCAGGAATCAGGACAAAGCACCTGTGGATGTGTATCTCATGGATGATACAGCAGGTGAGTATAAGAGGTTTGAGTCAGATGTGTGTGGATATACGCAGACAACAGAGGGTGCAGCGGAGCTGTTGAATATAGCAGGGCAGAAGCTTCAGGCACAGGAAACACCAGCGAGTCTGCAGATAATCGTAGTCAATTCGTCAGAGATAATGAAGCAGATCGGAACGGACAAAGCGATGGTAGATCTATACAGGCAGATAAGTATGGCATTTAAGTCAGGGAAAGGATGTTTCCTGTTGACGGATGTTGAAAATGCTATGATTTCCTTCTCGGCAGGCGAGCTTTTGAAGCAGGTGCGTGATACAAAACCGTTTATTGTATTTGAGAATATCAAGAACATTAAAGTGACAGATATATCAATGGGAGTTTCCCGTACATTCAAGAAAGAACTGGATGTAAATGATGCGTATGTGATACAAGGCGATAAAATCGAGAGAGTTCGGGTTGTGCAGAAAGGATAGAGGTGGAATATGGCACAAAAATCTAAAGAAAAGCAGCAGATTCAACAGGAAATATTGGATAATCGCAGAGCAATTCAGCGCTGTGAGGTTCAAATGAGCGGAGTCAGAACTTTAATCGCAAGGTATGAGGATGAGTATGATGATCTGCGTTCTGCAATTGGAAATCTGAGTACCGTTATACAAAATATAGAAGGAATTCAAACCTATTATAATCATGTAATCTGCGCATATACGGGAGAAATACATCAATGGTGGGGCAGTGAATATAATTATGCGGATCTTGAGTTTGGACATATAGATACCGATGTCGAAAACTGTCAGACACAGGTAGAAGATATGCAGACTCAGATGCGGGAAAAAAGAACATGGTTAGAAGGAGAGATAGAAACCCTGAATCAACAAATAAGAACATATCAAAACGAGATAGACACGCTCGTAAGTGCGAACAAAGATTTACGAAAAAAACTGTAGGAGGAGCTATTATGGGAAGTTTACATGTTGATTTAGATACGTTGCAGTTGGGAATGAAGGAGGTTACAGATGCAATCGGAGATATACATAAAGTCAATACGGAGTATAAACAGGAAGGTGTTACCAGTCTTCCATCCTATCAAGCATTACAGGAACAATTAGAAATGTTGGATAAACTATCTGATAGTATGAAAGACATCATGATGTTGGTGACACAGAGCGTAACGAATGCATATACAGCACTTTTGGGCGTAGATGCGCAAGCGGCGGAGGATATGAATAAATAGGGGGAACTATGGGACTTACAGCAGATATTTATGATATATTTGGTTTTACAAACCATGTGATAAGTGAGGCTGCTGCGCTGCAGGCGAGTATAACGGATGTGACAACGGCAGTGAATCATTTTGCAGCATTGCTTGATAATCAGTCTGGGGCAACTGTCGTGTCTATGCGGAATTACATAACCGGATTTGCAAGCAGTATACAGGCAATCGCAGATGCCGTTAATATGGCTTTTATGCAGATACTGATGGTGTATCAGGGGGCGTATGCCAAGATAGATTCGGATGCATATGCCGTAATCAATGAAGATACGATCAGTGAGGTATTGAATGCTTATCGAAACTCGTATTTGTGGATGGATGATGAGCTTGATATTGTCAAAGAAATGTATTATCGGGTGTGCGGATTCACAGATGTGACCATGCCTTGTTTCGAAAATGCATTTACCCGTATCGAAGAATTTGAAGCCAAAGAAAAGAAATACCGACAAAAGCTTCTTGATACGGAGGCGTGCTTTGATGCAAATGAACTGGTGCTATTGCAGAATCTTACAGAAAGTTCGCTGACATATTTGACCGGACTGATGCCGCAGGGGTATAATGCAGCTACATGGGCGCATGGTTTTGTGGCAGGAGCGAACAACACAGCCAGCCTGCAGTTCACGGATAATCCGGAGCTGTATAACAGTATTCTTAGCGTAGTTGTCTATACGACGGAAAATACGAATGTAATTAATGATCTATCTGAAATTAGCAGGGCAAACTGCGAAAGATACATTATAGATAAAAGATGGGAAGAGGGGTGGAAGAAATTATCTACGGGTGCTTTTGCGATGATGAGTGGAGCTGGTGCGTTGGGCGTGGCACTCGGCAAAGCAGGGGTACTTCTCAAAGTGCTTGGGTTTGTAACTGGTCCGACAGCTGCGATATTTGGGGGAGCAGAAGCAGCGGAAGGTTTACAAGATATATATATAAGTGTAGATGAGCTTGATAAGGAAGCCGTAAATAAAATAAAAGCACGTTTAGGTGAAGATGCATATTATAAAATTTTGTATGGAAGTACTATTGCATCAGATTTAGTATGTTTGGCTGGGCTTGTTTCTGAACTTAATGCAGTTCCCGGTTCATTGGATGATTTACCTTCAGGGAGACCGGGTAAAGCACCGGAAATGGGCGGGGAGAGTGGTAGTACAACTGTTATATATGGGTCAGATGATATAGCTAATTATCAATATAATATGATTGAAAATCCAGGACCGTTAGCAGAAATGCCTAATCAACCTGCAAAGAATTTCTATGGTGGCAGATACAATATGGAAGTATTACAGGAAGATAGAATAATGTATCGAGCAGGTAATGCTCAAAATCCGTATGGAAGATGGTTTACGAGTGAGCCACCTGCTTCTGCTGCTAATGTAAGAATTGACACAGCGGTAAAGACTCATTGGATAGACCCGAAAACTGGTGCGTATGAGGCAAGCTCTTATATAGATAATGTATATGCGATTAAAGTACCAAAGGGTACTACTATTTATACAGGACCAGTCGGACCGCAAGGTGAAGTATACGTGGGAGGATATAATGTTATGCAAACCTATATAGATGCACCATGGACTTTTGAAGTTGTAGGAAAAACACCGTTACAATAGATTGGAGATAGAAGAATGATAAGAAATGAAGAGTTTTTGCAGTTGCGAGAGGCGTATATAGAGATTGGCAAAATGGTACAAAAATATGGATATGGACAATATAACGGGATATTAAGAATTCTTATGGGACAAGTTAATTGTATTGACTCGGATGAGAGCGATGGCAAAAAAATGAAATACTTGATAGAAAGCTATAGTAAACTGTTTGCTTCGAGAGGTGGGTTAAGCGATTTCATTATTTATGATGCAGATGTTCAATTAAGAAATCAGTTGAATGAGAAATATAATGACGAAGTAAAAAGGGTTTGGAACATTATGAAAGACTATATTTAATAATGACTTCGAATAAGAACATCCGAAATCACAACTGAATATTTTTTCTTTAAAATTTAGGACTGATAATCAGTCAGAAGCCATCAGACTGGCAATTATACAGAGTCTGGCTACAGAAGATTTGGAAAAGGTTAAGACATTGTTTCCGTATATCGGGAAGAAACCACCGAGAATAGGCAGGGAGGTTGTAAATGCATTTGAACAGTCTGGATGTAGGATTTTTATCGATTTATTCTGCGGTAGCCTTGCTATGCTGTGTTACTTACCTTGGGATGTGAAGGTTGTTGTGAATGATATTAACGGAAATCTTACTATATGGAATTTAAAATAAATATGTATCCTATTGAACTGTTAATAGTTTGCAAAAAATTTGATATTTATTAGGTTATACTTTCGACATACTACAACTTCTGAGGTCTATTAATTAACCATCATGGCTGTTGCGAAGCAATTAGGTGAAGACAGCAATAAAACATGCACAGTTTAATGGATGGCATTAGGGCGGTACAAGAATATGCAAGATATAATAGATATGGAATTGGAAGAATATATTCCTTTGAAGATTATATTTAATAAGGATGAGGAAACGGTTGAATATATTTCATATTCAAAAGATAAAAATTCTTCATTGGAATTTACAGTGGGTATAAAGAGTAAGTTATTAAAAAGAATAACGTTATTACTTTGCAAGGAGTATTCAGAAACTACGAATAAGCTAGTGATGGGAAATTTTGAAGATGGAAAGATAATTTTTCATAGTGACGATATGGAATGCCCTGTTTTTAAAACTATTTTGTATTCTAATGGTACCAGAATAATATTATCAGACAAAAAAAGTTCTCATTATATAAAAATGGACAAAGTTTATTTTGGATTGTCACAAACAGATGATATTATTGAAATATGTGTATGTGATATGAGCGTTTCTGAATTGAATCATTTAAAAAAAGAATTAGAGTTGCAGTGATTAAAAAGAAATGTCAGTAAGGGAATGATGTAAAACTGATTTACGAGATAAATGAAAAAACGGGTAAACCTCAAATTATAAAAGAATTTCCTGCGACAGCTCAAGCGCACGGCTTTAATGATTTAGTTGATAATTATGCTGGATATGCAACAAAAACTACATTGAATGATGCAACATTGTATCAGCTAGAGGGTTCATTAAATGGAGTAGAAGGAAGATTTGAGTGGATTATTCAAGATGGAAAAGTAACACACAGAATGTTTATTCAAAATGGAGCGATGAATGGAGTGCCAATAAAACCATGATAAAAATAGCAGATATTAAAGAACTTAAGTTAAATATAACCTGGAAATTGTTATATAGAGGATTATTAGAAAAGCAAATTTCTATAAATGAAATAATAGAATATGCGAAAGAACAACTGGAAAAAGGAGATGATAGAATTGAAATATGTGAGTTGGCAGGTTCTAGTGACTATGATCTAGAGGATGTTATGGATACTCTTTATGAGCTGGCTAAAGAAGAAAAAAATCCAGATGATTTAGAGGATAGAAAGTTAAGAGCTGCTCGAGTTAATAAATTCCTAAAAGATAAAAATACAAATTGTATTGATGGCTTAATGGGACTAACGGAACTATGGCTTGAATTAGGATGTACTGCTGATTCGCCACATATTATTCAAGGTAAAGATAATAGCATATCTCCAGTGGAATATTATACAGATGCGAATTATAACTATCTTTATGAAAAGAACAAACATTGGCTTAAGGATGAAGTATATTTTCTGATACATAATGAAAAATAGTATCCGAGTAATACTTAAAAGTCTCATTTTGCAGAAGGGATGTCAAAGGATGCCATATTTAAGGGGATTAATTCAATGATATTAGAACAAAAAATGTTCGTTAAAGAGAGGAAAGAAAATGGGAAAAATATTTGAAAATCATTTTTCAGAAATACAAACGGATATGGTGGATATTTGTCTGGAATATGTGGAAGACAGAGCAGAGAAGATTTATATTTACTGTTCTTTTGAAGGAGGGGTGCAGTCCTGTAATTTCTTTTATAAGGTAAATGGCAAAGTTGTGAAAAAAAGCAGACTAAATGATGTTATTGTAGATGGGCAGGAAGAATATGATGTTTCAATACCCAGACAACGAGACGTTATGGCGATTCTTAATGAAGATATGGTGGCTCTTAGGAAGTTGTGTGAAGAACATCAAAGAGAAATGCCAACGCAGATTAAATTAATATATGATGTTGCAGCGAATTCATTAGATGCAGATTATAGATATGATATAATATATAGCAATCATAAAAATAAGATGGCAGATGACATTTTGGAGGAATGGTTTGAGTCTGAAAAAAATAAAGAGAAGCGGGGAAGGAGTTTATGGAGAAAAAAGAAAAAGGAATAATGATTCTGATCCTGATTGTGATTGCTGTTATAACAGGTGCGATAGTAGCAGGAAATATTATAAAACAAAAAGAGAAAAAAGAAAGAGCGGCAAAAAGACAGCAGGAGAGAGAGGAGCAACTAAAAGTATATCAAATAGAGTTGAATAATGGCATGTATCAAGATGCTCTATCGATTAAAGGCGAGTGCATCTGTAGTTTGGATGGGGTAGAATATCCAGAAGGCATGGATGTGAATCGGCTGTGGATTTATCTGCATATTCTGGAAATCAGGGTGTTTAAGCCGGAATATGAAATCGATTATTCCAGTATTGATCAGTTATTAGAGGAATATAATTCGTTTTGTGATACAGGGAATGCTTCAGAAATACTGGATGGTTTTTATCTATCTTGTCTGACAGCGAGTTCACGGGCATCTGCTAAAAAAATGCAGGATAGCATATATTATATTATGGCTTCGCTTGCACGTGGTTCTATAAGAATAGAGGATGGAAAAATAATTGAGGATCATAGCAAGGATGTAGCAGATATAGAAGATTTTAATGATGAAGAAATCATCGAGCTTTGCAGGCTGTTTGAAGATAATAGTGATGTAATCATTGACTGGTGGATGGGTGAGTGACAGCAAAATAAAGTTAAGAAAGATTCGGGTATTATAGAGAATAAGTAGGGACGTAGCTTTTGACCCTAGTATAGAGACAAAAGAAGCGTCCCCACTGTATAAAAACCTCTAAACCATACATACTAGCTTATGTATAGTTTGGAGGTTTTTTTATGGACTTAGAAGATCTGTATGATGATAACAATAAGCTCAAGGTGCCGCTGCGGCGGAGCTTAGCTGAGAATAAAAAGGTGCTCGGCATCCTGTTTGAAAACTGTGGGGATGTAGTGCAGAAGTCTTTCGCGATGGAGCGGGCGGAGGGCATGGTGTATATGCATGTTGTATATATAGATGGCTTGACGAATAACGGCATGATCGAGGAGACGATACTGAAGCCGCTTTCGTATGAATGGCGCGGAAATTCGGCGAAGGATGTCTGGGACAGCATCTTATATCAGGAGGTTCAGACGGCGGATATCAAGGAGGAACCCTCCTTTGATAAAACCGTCGGTTCGATTCTGAAGGGTGATACGGCAATCTTTATTGATGGTTATGCAAGGTCAATGATCGTATCGTCGAAGAAATTGCCACTTAGAGGAATCTCTGAAAATGATACGGAAGCGGGCATGCGCGGACCGAAGGACAGCTTCAATGAGGGGTTCCGGCAGAGTACCGCGTTGATCCGGCGGCGGATCAAGGATGCAAAATTGCGCGTGGAGCAGGATACGATTGGGGAGCGCACACGTACGGACTATGCGCTTGTGTATCTGGCAGATGTAGCGTCGGAGGAGCTGGTTAAGCGGGTGCGGGAGGACATGCATCGCTATGATATTGATGCCATCTATGATAGTGGGATGGCGCAGCATCTGATGGAGAATTGGTATTCTCCGTTTCCAACGTTTCAGTCGACGACCAGACCGGATAAGGTGGCAGCAGGGATTACGGAAGGCAGAGTGGCAATCGTATTTGACAATTCGCCGGAGGTGATTTTGGCACCGTGTAATTTGAACATGCTGTTGCAGACGTCAGATGATTATTACAATCGCTGGGCGGTCGGGACATTTGCACGGATCATCCGGTATATCGCGGCATTTCTGGCGGTGTCCCTGCCCGGACTTTATATCGCGATTACCGTGTATCACAGTGATATTCTTCCGACAAAGCTTCTGTATGCGATCGCGTCAGCACGGAGTATGGTCACCTTTCCTGTGATTGTGGAAGTGCTACTGATGGAGTTTCTGTTTGAGCTTTTGCGTGAAGCGGGGATACGTCTGCCGGGGCCGCTTGGCAACACGATCGGTATCGTCGGCGGCTTGATCGTCGGACAGTCGGCGGTAGAAGCGGGCATCGTGAGTACGATGGTCGTGATCGTCGTGGCACTGACTGCGATTGCAAGCTTTGCAATTCCAAATGAAGAGTACGCGTCGGTATTCCGTTTGCTCAAATTTTTCGTGATCATTCCGTCTGCCATCTGGGGCTTGTATGGATATATTCTGGCGCTTCTGGTGATCGCGGTGCATCTGTCAGGGCTGATGAGCTTCGGAATCCCGTATATGTATCCGATTGTCGCCGGAAATGGCAAGCGTGCCTATGCAAATCAGGATTTTGTACTGCGGGCACCGATCTCGTGGATGCGGAAACGACCGATCTTTGCGCGCGAGGATGAGAGGGTGAGGCTGAAACCCAATGTGACGAAGTCGCATACTGCAAATGGTTTCAGCCGACCTGCCGCCGAACAGAGTGAGGGGGCGATACCCGAGAGGCTGAAACTCAACAGGAGAGGAGGAAAAAATCATGAATCTGGCGGACGGTAAAATCTCCAAACGGCAATGGTTCCGCATGAGTTATCTTGAATGTGTCACGATCAGTATGATGATGATTCCCTATATCACGCTGTCACTTGCGGGAAAATATCATGTGCTGGCATTGGTGGTGGGGCTTGCATTTGTTGTGTTCTATGGCGCGTTGATGCTGTATCTTGCGGACTTTGTTCCGTGTGGTTATATCAATGCGATTCGGAATCATATGGGATGGACAGCCGGTATATTGGATGTATTGTATGTTCTGCGGTATCTGTTGCGTGCGACACTCATAGCTGTCTTTTTCTCCATGATTTTGCAACGGTATCTGCTGCAAAGCTTCTCCGTATGGTGGATATTTCTGCCATTTCTCGGAATTACATTGTATGGTGCGTCAAAGTCGATGGAAGGACGCGGACGGATGTTTGAATTTTTGTTTGGGTGGATGGTCGTGCCACTCATATTGATCGTTGTATTCTCGGTATCAAATATCGATGTCGGTGCAATCATGCAGGGAATCACATCACAGTCGGAGGTATCGGGCGTGTTCAAGGGCGCGTATGCAATCCTTCTGGCATTGTCACCGTTGGAATTGCAGCTCTACAGCCGTCCTTGCGTAAAGGAGAAAGACCGGACCGGGGGAATCTGGCTGCTTGTCTGGGTCTTATTTACCATTGTATTTGCGTATCTGTTTATCGTGGCAATTCTTGGCTATGGCTGGACGGCAAGTGACACAACGGCATCGTTCAATGTGATGGAGGCGGCATCGTTTCCGGGTGGCGCCGTGGCACGCCTTGATTATCCAGTGATGGCGTTCTGGATTATCGGAGTGTTTGCGGTTGTGAGCGGCTATCTGCACCAGACGAGGGACTTCTTGTATTCGCTGTGCGAAGTGAAGCATAAATGTGGACGTGTTGTGACATTTGTGGTGATGTTCGCAGTTGCGTGTCTGTTTGCGTATGGAATGCAGTTTGAATCGGCCGTAAAATATGGCATGCGGTATTTCCTGTATGCAGATCTTGCGATTGGCATAGTATTTCCTCTGATTGTCATGTGGGTGAAGACGAAAAAACGCGTGAAATGGGGAATCGGATTTGTCTGTCTGACTGTGCTGGCAGCAATCGGCAGTGTATTGATCGGGGATGAAAGGCTTGGCAGACAATTCATACAGAATGATTTCACCGCCACAGAACAGAAAAAGGAAACATTAGAGCACCGGGATTATGTGCAGGAGATGCAGGTGGAAATTGCGAAGGACGGGTATCAGTTTACGTTTGTGATTGCAGATATTGCCGGGTACGAAGGGGAAAACAGCATCGAGCAGACGCTCTACCATGTGCAGGCAGAGAATCTGGAGATGGCAGCAGATCTGTACCAGAGAGAGAAAGGTCGGCAGTTAGATTTCGGGCATATGAAGCAGATCGCGGCAGATATGACAGGACAGGAGATACATCCGCTCTTGCTGGAGCTTGGACACCGGCCCGGTATTTCCAAATCGGTTCCTGTTGTGATGGAAGCGGATGGGACGAAATATATTTTGCGGGAAATGATTAAAGCTGCTTACGGAAGGGAAAGCTTGTAACGAAATCAACTTTCGATGGAGGAGTTCGTTATGGGGTATAAGATTCTAAAAGGAGCGATGGTTGGAATCCTGCTCGGTGTATGTGGCGGGATTTTACTTACAAGTGTGCTGCACATTGCCGGAGGCGGGAGTGTCCGTGATGTTGTCAGTCTGTTCCGTGAGGGGAATATGAAAATGTTATTTGCAGGTCAGGAAATTAGCGATGAAGATCAGGCAGATCTTGAAGCAGTGTTTGGAGATAGCAGTTTGGCAGGCGATGTGGATGATGTTGCAGGAAAAAGTGGCACCTGTGCGGATGTCTATGAGGACGCGCTGAAAAGCCCGGAAGATGTTGTAGTGCGGTTCCATGTGCGTGCAAACAGTGACAGTGAGACAGATCTTGCTTTGAAATATGAGGTGCGGGATGCAGTGCTTGCTCTGCTTGCGGAAGATTTGCAGAAAGCGGAAAATGATAGTGAAGCGATCCTGTATCTGGCGCAGAATTTATCGGAGATCCGCAACACCGCGCGTGCGGTTGTCGCGGAGGCAGGCTATCATTACGATGTAAAAGCATATATTACGAGAGAGGAATTTCCAATCCGGGAATATGGGGAACTGGTGCTTCCCGCGGGAACGTACCGGGCACTGCGTATAGATATCGGTGAGGCAAAAGGCGAGAACTTCTGGTGCATGCTGTATCCGATGATGTGCTACACGATGGATGCGGGGGCAGTTGTCGATTCGGAAGATGCAGAGAAGCTTGCGCAGGCACTCGACGAAGAAAGTTACGAGAAATTATTTGTGAAGAGGGACGTAAAGCCCGGTGATGTCAAAGTAAGGTTAAAGATTCTGGAATGGTTGCAGGATAGATTCTAAGTTGGTATAATAATTAAATATGGAGATTAAGAAGTTTGAATATACATCAGTATGTTCATTGCATTTTGCATAACCATTATGAGTATGTGAATTGTGCGTTTCAATAATTACTATTCTTAAGCAGACCATATAAACACATCGGTACTTAATAAGCTGTGCCAGCTGTCTGGCTGGTGCAGCGAATTTAGTACCGCTACGTGTTTCTCTGAGCGAGAAGAGAGCGCATATGAACCGTAGGTTCATATTTAGGATGCGCTCGATGACATACCACAGAGCGGTAGCGATGTGGTGCTTCCCGTGCGAGTCTGCGCAGAATAGTAATTGTTGAAATGCTGATTGGAAGAGTAGATGGTTATGCAAAATGCAATAAAAATAATACATAAAGAAAGGCAAAAACCATGAAAAAGAATCTAGCAGTTATATTTGGCGGCCGCTCATCCGAGCATGAAGTATCCTGCGTGTCAGTTGTTACAATTGCCAAAGCAGTAGATCTTGAGAAATACAACATGTTCCTGATCGGAATTACAAAAGACGGTGAGTGGAAGCTTGTAGAAGATATCGCAAGCATTGAGGACGGAAGCTGGAAGGAAAGTCCTGTTTCTGCAATTATTTCCCCGGATACAAAGGGCGGACTTATCATTTCGCAGGATGATATGATGAAGGTGCAGCCAATTGATGTGATCTTCCCTGTATTGCATGGCATGTATGGTGAGGATGGAACGATTCAGGGATTGTTCGAGATGGCAGATATCCCATATGTCGGATGTGGCGTGTTCGCTTCTGCTGCATCCATGGATAAGTTCTATACAAAGCTGGTGGTTGATACACTAGGAATCCGTCAGGCTGTTTATGTGCCAGTGCTGGCAGAGCAATTGGAGGATATCGACGAGGTGACAGCCCGCGTTGAAGCAAAGCTTTCTTATCCGGTGTTCGTAAAGCCATCAAAGGCAGGTTCTTCCAAGGGTGTTTCCAAGGCAGATGACCGTGCAGCATTGGTTGTCGCTTTGAAGGAAGCAGCAAAGCATGATTACAAGATTCTGGTCGAGGAGACGATCGTCGGTCGTGAGATTGAGTGCGCTGTCCTTGGCTATGGTAAAAATACAAAGGCATCCCGCGTGGGTGAGATTCTTGCGGCAGCAGAATTCTATGACTTCGATGCAAAGTATAACAATGCAGAGTCGAAGACTGTAATCGGTGCTGACCTTCCGGACGGAAAAGAGGCAGAGGTGCAGAAGGATGCGGTTGCAATCTTCAATGCGCTGGATGGATTCGGTCTTTCCCGTGTAGACTTCTTCTTGGAGAAGGATACGAACGAGGTTGTATTTAACGAGATCAACACATTACCTGGATTTACTTCCATCAGTATGTATCCGATGCTCTGGAAGGATAAGGGATATTCGATTGAGAGTCTGGTAGAGACTCTGATCGAGATGGCAAAGGAACGTCCATAATGAAAGCAGTCATTGAGTTTGAAAATGTAGATGTGGAGACTGGTGAAGTGATGCGCTCGCAGGCAACTGCGCTGGCAAGCATGACCGAACAGGGGATGAAGCTTACCTACGTGGAGGATGTGTCCGGTGATGGTCACAAGACACGCTGTACGATGTTATTCTCCGACAATCGCCTTCGTGTGACGCGGAGTGGCGAGCTAAATTCAGACTTCGTATATGAACATGGTTTAACGCATCATACAAAATATGCAACCGGCTATGGTTCGATTCCGGTGACCTTGCAGACGAAGCATTTCCTGCATACGGCTGAGGGCATCGATTATGAGGCAGCCGTTCTGGCAGAGGAATTTTCCTTGCGCCTTGCACTGCAATATACGATGGAGATGGGAAACGAACTGCCGATGGAACGGAAGATGAAGGTGCATGTACATAATTTAGTGGATTAGATGTGGGATGCAAAGTATCATAACATAATGTGTTTTACGTAAAAAGTAGGAGGTGAGATTATGCCATATGTATTAAATGATGAATTACGTGAGTTTATTCAGGAAGTATCAAAATTATTGGGAAATGGCTTTGAAAAGGCAATTTTATACGGATCGTATGCAAGAGGCGACTATAATGAGAATTCTGATATAGATATCATGATTTTAGTTAATTTATCGGATAAGCAGATATTACAATATGAAAATCAAATATTTGATCTGGCATTTGAAATAGAGTTAAAGTATGGTAAAACTATATCACCGATTATTAAGAATATAGATCAATTTGAATATTGGTCAGATGCATTACCTTTTTATAGAAATGTACTAGAGGAAGGGGTGAATGTTGCATAATGGATAAAAGGCAGGATTTATGTAATTATCGGATAGATCAGGCAAAGGAAACTATAAATGTCGCTAAGCTTTGCTTTGAAAATGGGCATTATAAAGATGCAATCAATAGAGCCTATTATGCAGCATTTTATGCGGTCAAAGCTGTGTTGGCATTAGATAATATTGATTTCAAAAGACACAAGGATGTAGTTGCTACTTTTAATCGTGATTATGTCGCTTCTGACGTATATGAAAAAGAAATTGGAAGATTATTATCACGACTTCAGAAGAAAAGAGAAAACAGTGATTATGATGATTTTTATATAGCATCAAAAGAAGAAGCTGAAGATCAGATAAAGTTCGCAGAACAAATTGTCATGAGTATTACCAATAAAATTGGTAAGCAAGAATAGAGAAGAAAAACTGCAAGCAGCGTTTACGTTGCTTGCAGTTTTTGTATAGGTGCGCCTAGCGGCGCAC
>DHJV01000036.1 GCA_002404515.1 Lachnospiraceae bacterium UBA4711
TTTCCTTAACTTAATGCCATTGAGTGTTTACAGCATCCTTTTTTGTATAGATTATGTTTGTGTAGATTATTCTACGGATGGTTTCTTCGGAAAATATTTTCTGCAGGTAATCACAAACAGAATGACTGCAAGCGCGGTTGCAAGGTAATCTGTAATCGGCTGTGCCAGTGCAAGCAATTTCGCGGAATCCGTTGTAGCGTTAATGAGGAACAGGATTGGCAGGTATAAAAGTCCCTGTCGGCTGATCGACAAAATCAGGGAAGGAAGTGCAGCACCTGTCGACTGGATCGCATTGATAAATACAAATAACTGTCCGAGGATCGGACCGGATAAAATGTAAATACGGGAAAACTGGAATCCAAAATCGTAAGCGTCGGCATCTTCCAAAAAGGCACTGACTAATCCATCGGCACCAAAGTAGCAGACACAGGTCATGATTGCACTTAACACGAATGCAAGCAAAATTGAAAATTTCAATACAGCAAAATACCGTTTCCGGTTTCCTGCGCCGAAGCAGTAACCAAGCAATGGCTGGATTCCGGTACCAAGTCCGATCAACAGCATGACAACAATCATGTTTACCTTCATGGCAACACCGAGTCCGGCAACTGCCATGTCCCCATAGTGAGCCATTAGATTATTGATGAAAATATTGCTGACACTCATAAGTACGCTGTTCAGCGATGCAGGGATACCAATGGCAAATACGGAGCCTGCGATTTTATCTCCGGCTCTATAATCCTTTAAATTAATAGATAACTGTGATTTTTTGGATACAAGATGCGATACATAAAAGATCGCGGATAATACATTTCCGATGACGGTTGCAATCGCAGCTCCGGCAACATTCCATCCGAGAAGCAAGATCATGATTGGATCCAGAATCACATTTGCCATATTTCCGATGATCATACCTGACATTGCGGTTTTCGCACGGCCTTCGGAACGGATGATGTTACTGAATGCATTGCTTAATATCAGAAACGGGATTCCGATGGCGACAATCCGGAGGTACTGGGTTGCGTATTCTATCGTATCGGAACTTGCTCCGATTGCCTTGCAGACCGGCTCTGCAAATATAGCGATTAAGATCATGGATATAATTCCTACAGCCAGACCGGTCCAGAAGCAGAATGCGGAAGCATGCTTTGCACGTTCTTCCTGACCTTCTCCGAGCATGCGGGAGATAAAGGATGTTCCGCCGATACCGAATAACATACCGACTGCCATAAATAACAGGAAAGCAGGGGTTGCGACGGACACAGCCGCAACCATCAGTGCATTTTTTGTCTGCCCGATAAAAAATGTATCAGCAAGATTATAGATCAGAACCATAATCATGCTGATGATTGAAGGGATGACATTGCTTAGCACGGCTTTTGGAACCGGGGCATCCCTGAAAATTTCAGTTGTATTCTGTTGCATAATTGTTCTCCTTATTTTTCATAATCATTATTAACAGCTAAATATATATGCTAACATATGGTCAAACAAGATTCAATGAAAAGATCGAATTTGTGCACTTTTTTTCGTGCAAAGTAAAAAAGAAGTGCATTTATTATGAAAATGTACTATAATGTAAAAGACTGTGAATAACTATAGGTCAGAAAGGCAATGAAATGGCAAAGAAATTTTATGCTGTGAAAAGAGGTGTTCGACCGGGAGTATATGAAACATGGTCTGCCTGCGAACCGCTTGTAAAAGGGTTTCCGGGAGCGATATATAAGAGCTTTCCGACGAGACAGGAGGCGGAGGCATTTGTAGGCGGAGAATGTGTGACGGAAGAATCAATGCATACCGATGAGAATATGGCATATGCGTTTGTGGATGGTTCTTACAACAGTGCCACACAGGTATATGGGTATGGAGGATTTCTGATGGATCATGGTGAACGGTATGTCTTACAGGGACATGGCGACGATCCGGAGATGGCATCCATGCGCAATGTGGCAGGCGAGATACTGGGCGCGATGGCGGCAGTGAAGCTTGCTGTGGAAAATGGATTACCAGAATTGGCAATTTATTATGATTATCTTGGAATCGAGATGTGGGCAACCGGAGGTTGGAAACGGAACAAGACCGGAACGATTGCATATTATGAGTATATGCAGCAGATGCGGGACAAGCTCCGTGTCACATTTATAAAGGTAAAGGGACATTCCGGTGTGGAAGGCAATGAGGAGGCAGACCGTCTTGCAAAGGAAGCCGTCGGTATCACCGGATAGTGTGCGCGAGAGGTTAAATAAGGATAAAAAGATAAAGAAAAGTGGAGATGAAAGATGAAATTTCAGGTGAGTAATTTATTTCGGAAGAAAGAAGAACCAGTGGGAAATAATGCGGTTGAGACAGAGACACAGGTAACGGAAGATGCACCGAAGACAGAAGCTGAGGAAACATCGGAGCAGACAGCAGCTGCCGCAGAGGAAGAAGTGACGGTATGTCCTAAATGTAAGCAGGAATTCAAGAAGTCTGCAATCAAGGATAACTACAATGTATGTATTGCATGCGGATATCATTATGT
>DHJV01000015.1:0-5680 GCA_002404515.1 Lachnospiraceae bacterium UBA4711
CAAAGTGGCTGCACCTTCACGATACTGACCATTCTCGTCATACTGGCCCTGATACTTACGTTTCAGCTCAGCAATGCCATTATCAGATTCACTGCGCTTCCAGTCGAGCTTATGCTTTTCGGCATCAATAACAACCATCGAATGGCGAACTGCGCGGGCTAGTTCTTCCGGTTTAGCGCCAGCCAAAGTCATGTCCATGATCAGGTTAGAGACAACACCCATCTGTTTCTGAGTATTAGCTTTTGTCATCAGCTTGACATGATTCGGATTTCCCTCCGGAATCTTATACTCGGCCTTTGGGTCGAACCCTTCAAGCCCCTTCAGAGGAGGCTGAGAAGCGATCTTATAGTTCTTTCCGAAAGGAATAACCATGACAGTATCGCCATCGAAGTCAGCACCAGAGAGCCGCTCTGCCACCTTAGCGTTGATGCCAACGGCATCTTTCGGATTCGTTCCGATAACACGTTTGCCTTCGGTATTCTTGTTGTTAACTTTCAACACGGGAATCTCAAACAGACCGCCATGCGGATACCGAATCAAAGCCACTGTCTCACCATCGTTATAATTCGGAGCATAGATTTCATTCTCGCTGACAGAAGTAAGGGGCAAGATGACCTGATACTTCTGCCGAGGCAGTGCCGCGGCCTGCAAGGTAACTGCGTTCTTATCGCAGCCGTCTGCAAAGTCTTCAAGGAGCTTGCGCTTAACAGTAGGATTCGTCAAGGATTTGATCTCATCATACTCGGCTTGCTTATCTTCAATGGCAATACCAAGCTGGCGCTTAATCAACGCAATAGGCTGCTTTGCCAAGAACTGAGACGGCAGCTTATCGGCCCATTCACCCCAGTCGCCCTCGTCTGCACGCTTATTGATGAGACTCAGATGCTCTTTGCCCTTATCGTCAAGGTAATAGCTCTGACCGCCCTTCTCCTTGATGAGAGAGCCGAACGGATTATCCCGATCGATCTCGCCATCTTTGGTGGTTTTGACAGGCTTCAGAACCTTCTCCAGCGGAGTACCCTGAGTCTTATTCGTGTTGAACCGAACATCCACGCCGTCAGGCAGATCGTCGGCATACACAGCCATGCCCTTCAAGTAATGAGTGCCATCAACAAGAATACGAACCTGTGCATACTTGGAGTCACCCAAATCCAGATCCTTCACCCCGCGCCGAAGCTCAATGACGCCGTCCTTCTGGAGTCCACCGTCCTCAGCATAGTTGATCATCAACCGCTTAGAATCAAGGCTTGAGGGGAATTCAAACGGCTTATGAAACGTCTCGCCATCGTCGTAGGAGATCGCATAATCACCGACGGAATGAATCTTCGAGGCATCATAGATTTCACTGTATTCAGTGCCGGGAGGAGTCAGGACCTTCAAAGTCGTCTTCTGTGCAGGATTGGTTGCCTGCGGAATACGGCGATTAAAGGTGTCATAGCCTTCCATCTCCAAAATATAAAGAGCCTGGTCGAACTTAGTCCGGGAAACCCCGAGCTCGCGTTCTGCACCAGGCCCTACATCCAGAAAACCCTTCTCATTCACAAGTTCGCGCAGCTTATCAGCCGTAGCCGTAGATTGCCGCATACGGGTCTCTGCATTCTCGTTCAGCAAAGAACGTACCGAAGAATCATTATCAAAGCCCATAATGTCAGCAATTTCATTCAGACTCTTCCCTTCCTTGCGCAAGGACTTTGCCTGATCCACCATCTGCATACGCTTCTGACTTTTAGCATAAGAGAGCTGCACGCGGAGCTTGGTGGTGGTTGTGCCCATCTTCTCCGCAATCTCTTTTTCCGTAAGCCCTTGCCCTGCATACTCATTGTACCGGCTCATAAACGTGTCGGTACGCTGCTTCGGATTTTCGCCAGACCCCCATGGGTATCGACCGGAGCCGCGGCCAGGTGCACCGTCCATGACACTGACACCGTAATGAATCATTACATCTTCGATCGGCGGTTTATCCTGGTACATAGCTCAACTCTCCATTTCTTTCACTTGGTCAATGACTTTATCGGCTTCTACAATCTTCTTGGTAATTGCCAGAATATCATTGGGGTCCGGCTTCTCCACCAAAATATCATCGCTCTGGTAAATACGAAGCTCTGTATCAATGTCGCTTGGCTTGATGCCATACTCAAGGCAGAACAAAGCTGCATAAATCATCAGCTGCTCAATATGAGCCGGAACCTTGCCGGTCTTCAAATCATGGATACGAAGCAAGTCTCCGCGCAGGTCGATTGCATCAGCAGTGCCAAAACAATTCGGAGAGTAATATAAAACCTGCTCAGGCTGCAATTTAAAACCGATCGCATCATTGACATACATGTTCAGTGTCTTGCGGGATTTCGGAAGTTTCTGGCCAAGGTCGATGGACTCGGCTGCATACTCGTGCAATCTGGTACCTCTTGCTACAGCCAGAAAATTGCGATAGGCTTCCGCAATCTTATTGGGATCATAGTTCAGCCAGTGGTACTTGCTGGCACCTAAAAAGGCATGTTGCCCTTTAAGTTTCGAATGATCGTTGAAGTTCATTCAGAACATCCTCCTTGTTCTCAGGATAAACAAAACGAGCGAACGACATCTCTGCCATTCGCTCAACGTAATAATCCTGATTCGGCTGGTGGTTCGCATTTTCCGCCTTCTTGCATTCAAGGGCCGCCCAGTGGTCTTTGTACAGAACCATCAGATCTGGGATGCCCTGAATATAATTGGCATCGTTTTTCAGCACCATACAGCCAGGGAAGCGTTTTTTCAGATCATCGATCAGACCCTTCTGAAATTTGCTTTCTTTTGCCATAAGGCCTTCTCCTTTGCAAAGCAAAAGATAATATGCCTTGAAAACTGCCTAAAACAGTTAAAAACGGGACATATTATCTCTCTCATAATAGGGCATGTTTTTTTCGCGAACCCCAAGGCGAAATCAGAGCATAAGAAAAGGCCCATGCAGTTTCCTGCACAGGCCATAGGGAAAATATCAATATTCAGCGGCACCGGTCAGTCGTAAGTAGATGCCTCCGTGGGATAGCTTCCAAACAGTTCTGCATCCTCAGCAGTAATGCTATAGCCACAGCTTGGGCACTCAAACCATTTTCCGCCGTCACGCTCTTCGCACTTCACATGACAATGCGGGCACCACTGTTCGCCGGTCGGTAAGAAGTCAGCCATGTGAACCTTGTTCACTTCGACTTTACCATCCGGCCCATCCAGAACATGGATCTCGTTGCCATGCTCCATGTAGGTATCTACTTCCGTAACTTCTGATTTCCGTTTTCTATTGAACAATCCCATTGCTTAACCTCCTTGTGTAGTTTCCTCGGACAATTTCAGTATAACCAAAATATCAGTCCACCGCAACAAGGAAATTGTAAAATTTTTACTTCACATAACGAAGATCCTCCACACTGCAATTCATGGCCTTCGCCATTTTATCGATTTGGTAAAAGCTCGGAAAATGCTTGCCGTAAAGATAATCCGAGATGTTAGGCTGAGGAATACCGGTCTTTGCACTGAGTTCTTCTTGTGTTAAACCACTATGTTCAAGAGCTCGACGAAGTAATACACCAAATATCCGTCTAAAACTTTCTTTGTCTAAATTTTTATCGTCCTTCGGAATCGGGATCAGGACATTATTCGTCAAGTTATAGAAATAATCGTACTTGGAGTTCGTCTCGAGTAAGAGCATAAGCTGGACATATTCTCTGGCATGGATAACCTCGCCCAATAAATCAGGAAAATATAAATAAACCTGATGCATGTAACTATTCATCAAATTGGATTCTCGGCTCACTGGTCTATCTCCTTTCAAAACATTTTGTAGCACATGTAGCACATTTTTTTTCAAAAAATTTGGATTTTTAATTATATATTACTATTTATAATATATTTGCTATAAATCCGTATATATAAATAAAATAGGGTAATTTTTGCAATTTTTTTGTGCTACATTCTATTTTTGTGCTACAAAATGTCTGTTTTTATACCATATTTGCTATAATTTTAGACTTTTTCATGATTTCCTTATAAAATCGGTACCTTTTGCAGCCTCAAAATTTTTGTGCTACATTTTGCCCTATTTTTGTAGCACATTTTTATTTTTTGTGCTACATTCGATTTTTGTGCTACAAAAGGCCCAATTTTGTGCTACATTTTTCAGTCAGGATGCTTCATTTTCTCGACTTTATAAGCCAAATCGATCGTATCTCGGAGCACCTCAGACGTCGATTTTTTGCTCCAAAATGCTACTGTTTTCAATTTCCGAAGGTCATCTTTCCCAATTCTGAGTGAGAGATGCACGTCCTTCGGGTCCTTATTCTTCTTGATTTCCACCTGATTTTGCCTCCCCAAACGGCGCTTCTTCCCCGGTCCAACCACAGTCTTTACAGTAGAAAACCGTCTCCTTATCCTTTGAATCGAACATCGGAATTCCCATTATGTTCTTATTTTTAAACTTCCAATCCAAGCTGGCATTGAGAATCCTCTTGCATTTCGGGCAGTGAAAATAGTCTTTTTGATTGGGATTGATCGCCATGTATAGCTCGATATAACGGTCTCTTTTGCAGTCGTATTTAAAAATCAAGGAGTGAATATCAGATGCAATAGTGCGCGGTGTATCGTAATAAGGATTGTCACAAACTCCTTTGCACGATTCATACTTCAAATCGTTCAGACAATCAAGAATCATATCAAGATCTTTCTTATCAAATTTCAAATCTTCCATAATCAGCCCTCCTTAGGCATACTCAAATCCATCGTTTACCCAGCCACAAAACGCACATTTCCGGCATAAATACCATCCATGCTTTTCGTTTCCTTTGATTTCGGCTACAACTTTCTGCCCACAAACAGGACATTTCGTATCCGCCTCATCGACGATTTTCTTGACTTCCTCATCCAAAGGCATAAATATCATTCTCCTTTCTCGCTATTCCAAAATCCATCGACTCTACGATGATATTCTTTGGCACAATCTGGACACAGGTTCTTCCCTTCCCAGATTTCCCAACCTTTGAGTTTTTCGAAATTACTGTCATACGGATCAATCAATCCATTGCGCAATGGTTGTCCTTTATATTCAGAAAACTCGGTCTTCTCGCACCGATCGCAGGTATAGAGTTTTCCAATGTTAGTCATTTGAGTCTCCTTTCATAAAAATAAAGACCCCGTGTTTCCACGGAGCCTTTACACTTTTAAGTAGTGATTATTTGCATGATTCTTTTCAGATGTGCAATACAGCCTGGATGTTCGAATGTCATCAAATAGTATTTAACAAAAGCCAGCTTTGGTCCATGCATATAAAGCGTGAATTCACGATTTTCATCAACCACTTTTCGGCAAGTTAAACCGCATTTCACCGCTATTTTATAGCAACGATCAAGCCATTTTCTTCTTGCAATCACATTTGGATGCTCAAAAACATCGGATGTATAGTACACTATTTTCTTCATAATATAATCACCTCCATATAATGGCATGATTATTTTGCGGCTTTCGTCTCTTCCCCTGTAATAATCTCACTCATCGGCAGCCCTTCAATCCAATCGCAGAACGTCTTCCACTCATCAAGCCGATGCCCTTTCCGCTGATGGTAAATATTAGCAAGCACCTCATAATTTACAAGCAACGTCCGCTTCTGATTGTAAGACGACGGCAACAGCTGGATCATCTGCCACCAAATATCTTT
>DHJV01000015.1:5705-5875 GCA_002404515.1 Lachnospiraceae bacterium UBA4711
TGCCACCAATATTTTTTATCTTTAGTTTCAAGATACATCGTTCGAGCGGTATTGAGGAAGTTAATCGTCATTTCGAATGCTTGCTTAAAATACGGCCAATAAAGTGCATTAGAAGCATAGGATACATTTTCGATGTCTTCCAGATGCTCGTGACTGAAATCCTCCAGCTC
>DHJV01000047.1 GCA_002404515.1 Lachnospiraceae bacterium UBA4711
AAACGTGCGCCGCTAGGCGCACCCAATGAAAAATGCGTGGATACATTTCGTTTCCACGCATTTTTTCGTTATTCTGCAGAAAGCAGTTCAATCTTGAAGTTCAGCTCCTTGCCTGCCATCTCATGGTTGGCATCAAAGGTAATTGTTTCCTTGTCCTTATCTACAACTTTTACCGGGAACTGCTGTCCGTATGGAGTTGTCAGATAAACCTGATTGCCAATCTCTAAGTTCTCAGAGCCAGGCATATCTTCAAATGCAACTGTGATGATATTGGCTGGATCCGGCATACCGTAAGCCTCTTCCGGCATCAGATGTACATCGACGATCTCGCCGATATTCATGTTCTTCACTGCTTCATCAAATCCCTTGATCATCATTCCGGCACCACAGACAAACTCCAGTGGTTCGCCACGATCGTAGGATGAATCAAACTTTGTTCCATCATTAAATGTTCCTGTATAGTGCACCTTACAGCGCTTGCTTTCGTTACTCATAAAAATTCCTCCGATTTCATTGAATGTCTTATTCTACCACGAAATCGAAAGAATATCCAGATACTCTTTTATTACATGCCTGCGATGATAAGCAGCACGGATATCAACGTGTATCCAACGCCAAGTGCTCCGATCACCTTGATCTTGCATTTCTTCAATGCCATCAAAACAATAACTGCTACGATTGGATTCAGAAGCAGGCACCACTTTGAAACTTCCAATGCTCCCGTCAGGATAGCGATTGCCACAATAATCGTTCCTCCAAACCAGAGTGTCAGACCTGCTATCAACATCGGTACATTTGCAACCGGATTGATGGCTTTCAGAACTTCTTCACTTTCGTCATCCGACATCTTCTTGCTCAGCTTCTGATACAATAATGGTCTCAGGCAGAAATACAAATGGCTCAAAAGACCTGTATAACAACTGATAAATGTGTTGATCTTCAACGCCATTGCCAACGGTGCATTATTCTTCGAAATCAGTTCTGCAAGCAGCCACAGCACCACGTAAGCACCCGGCTGTCCCAGAAAGGATAACCAGAAAGACACCTTAAACCGTTTTTCGGGAACCTCTGCCCACCATGGCTGGACTCCGTTTAAGGTTATCTTGTCATTTCCGGTCGGTTTGCCCGGCTTGATCAGCGGCACATCGGCAAACACTGCCGCCAGATTGCTGATGATTCCAAATATTCCAAAAGCAACATACATATTCATCTTCTTCCCCTCCTGCATTTTTTACTATGCTTTCGTAACATCTTTTAGTTAGTGTTATCTAACCTGATACATCATACACGTTTTTCTTAACTTATGCAACATATTTTCAAAAGATGTTTCGATCGGGAAATACGATCAACGCTGCGTTCTCTTACAGTTTTCCTCCATATACCGGGAATCCGCTGCTCGCACCATAGTTTTCAATCTTCTTGAAATGCTTCAGTGTCTCCATATCCTCTGCACCGATCTCGAAATCAACCTCTGCGTTTGTCTTCATATGGTCTGGATTACCGGTCTTTGGAAGGGAGATCGTACCAAGCTGTAACGTATAACGGATACAGAGCTGCGGTACTGATACACCATATTTTTCTGCCATTGCCTGAATCTCCGGCTGATGAAGGATCTCACCATGCGCGATTGGAGAATACGCTTCTACGGCGATGCCATTTGCCTGACAATACTCCACAAGCTCCACTGGTGTATTGCTGATATGAAGCAGGATCTGGTTTACCATCGGTTTAATCTCTGCTGCCTCCATCAGGCTCTCGATATCTCCGATCTGGAAATTTGAAACACCGATTGCTCTTAACTTGCCCGCCTTATATGCCTCTTCCAATGCTCTCCATGCGGCGCGGTTCCCCTCGACATAACGGTCATCACTCTGATTTACCTCTACCCAAGGCTGTGGTGAATGAATGATCATCATATCGAGATAATCCAGTCCCATCTTCTCTAATGTCGCATCAATTCCTGCCTTTGCTTCCTCATAGGTCTTATGTTCAGCAGCTACCTTGGATACGACAAACAATTCCTCTCTTGGGATGCCACAGGTTCTCACTCCTTCGCCAACACCCCGCTCGTTACCGTACGCCTGTGCCGTATCAATATGTCTGTATCCGAGCTTTGTTGCCGCTTTCACTGCATCTGCGACCTGATTGTCCGGGATAAACCATGTTCCAAGTCCAAGCTGCGGAATCTCCACACCATTGTTCAAAGTAATTGTCTTGTTATACATATAAATTGCCCCTTTCAAATGATTTTCTATTTGCATTCTTTCCCGAATGTGCTATTATCATAATACTTAAACCTAACTTTAGGTCAAGATGTTTTTACAAGTTTTTATATTTTTGAGGAGGATGCTCTATGTACACCATTGGACAGGTCGCTGAATTATACAATTTCCCAATCTCTACGCTTCGCTACTATGATAAAGAGGGACTCTTCCCAAACCTCAAACGTCAGTCCGGTATCCGGCAGTTTGACGACAAAGATCTCGAATCCCTGCGTATCATCGAATGTCTGAAAGCATCCGGGCTTGGTATCTCCGATATCAAACGGTATTTTGAATTATGCCAGCAGGGAAACTCCACCTATGCCGAGCGCAGAGAATTATTTGAGAAACGAAAAAAAGCCGTCGAAGCGGAAATCAAACGGCTGAACAAAACGTTGGATTTATTAAAATATAAATGCTGGTACTATGACAAGGCAATCGAAGATGGCAATGAGGAGGGTATTCACGCCATGCTTCCAGATCACCTGCCACAGGAGATCCAGCAATTATATGATCATGCTCACGAAAATTAAAGTAACAGCAGCAGCGTTCCGGCAACGATCGACACAAGACCGATACCTGCCTTTGCTGTCAATTTCTCATGGAATACGACATAGGAAAATGCGATCGTAACTAAGATACTTAACTTATCGATTGGTACAACGACGCTTGCCGGACCGGTCTGTAATGCCCGGTAATAGCAAAGCCACGAAGCGCCGGTTGCAATTCCGGATAACACTAAGAATATCCAGCTTGATTTCTCGATCTGTTTTACGGTGTGCTGTTTTCCGGTCACGAATACAACCACCCATGCCATAATGAGTACCACGATCGTCCGGATCGCTGTTCCAAGATTCGAGTTTACATTCTGGATTCCAATCTTTCCAAGGATCGAGGTCAGACTGGCAAATACCGCTGAACCGATCGCATAGATCAGCCATTTGCCATCCTGTTTCTTCTCTTCGGTTTCCTTCTTCTGAATCATGAGATACGTTCCCATGCCAATCGCGATCATCGCAATCACCTTGAGCGGAGACAACGCTTCTCTTAACAGGATAAACGCCAAAAGCATCGTAAGAATCGTACTTGATTTATCGATCGGTGTTACCTTATTCACATCGCCAAGCTGCAACGCCTTAAAATAGCAAAGCCACGAAGCGCCCGTTGACAGGCTGGAAAAGATCAGGAAAAGCAGCGTCTTTCCGGATATATCTGCAATCCCTTTCTGTGCCCCTACAACAAATACCATAATCCAAGAAAAGATCAGGACTATAATTGTTCGAAGCGCCGTCGCAACGTTGGAATCTGTATTTTTTATTCCACATTTTGCCAGAATCGCGGTCAGTCCTGCGAACAGCGCAGAGCCAAACGCAAATGCAATCCACATAGTTATTCCTTCTTTCGTTTTATACCCATCACAAGTGTACCTGACCAATATGTGAGCAGTGCAATGCCAGTCCCGATCAATGCTCCGCCCAGCACATCCGATGGATAATGCACACCGACATACAACCGGGATAATCCCATCAGACAGGCAAAGATTAAAATCGGAATGCCATACTTTTTCGACAGTCCCCGGAACATCACACACTGCCTCCTGCTTTTTCTATTAAGATACAGGATAATCTTAAATTACAGGTGGTTATAATCTAAACATTTTCTAAACTACGGTAATATTTCTTCGCTTTGAATTAAAACATCTCTCCGTTTGCCATGAATTCGGGAATATTCTCATGTATTATCCCATTTTCATCCATATTATCATAGAACAGTGTTTTGTGGAAACCTCATTACATCAAGTTAAGGGGGTATTTTTTTATTCAATTTGCATTTTTAGCCCCTTATCTTATCATTATCTTTTTTTATCTTTTATAACAGTGTATTTTTCTTTTATCCAATCCTATCTGATACAAGCACATAAAACGTCACATGCGCCGCTTGATCGATGATTGGAATATTCACCCGGTTTTGAAACTGCGCGATATTTTTCATTCCATAATCGGTAGAGAAGCACGGCAGTGACGACGAGCGCACCAGCTCATTGAAGGTAAATTCATCTGTCTGTACAAGGAACTTCGAGGCGGGCATCTGCTCCCGGCACATCGTATCCCAGAAGCCAAGCTCCGACCGGAGCAGGAAATTAAATCCATTGATATCTGCGAAGGTCACCGATTCCGTCCCGGCAAGCGCATGCTCCGGCGGCACACAGACATACAGATTTTCTTCCATGAATTTCTTTGCCTGCTCTCCCTCTGGTACAAACGGAAGCACCGCTACATCACAAGTACCATCTCGCCATGCAGAAAGCACTTCTTCATTCTGGCAGATGGCTGATTCGATCATGCTTCCCGGATACGACGCACTCAGATACCGGAGCAGCTCCCAGAGTGGTGCCGGGGCACACGACCGTACAACGATCGTCCGTTGCCGCTGGTCAAACGCCCGCACTGCCTGCACGGTCTGCTCCGCTTCTGCAAGCAGTTTTCGCCCATACTCCACCGCGAGCTTTCCATTTTCATTTAATTCAATCCGGTTTTTCCCACGCACGAAAAGCGGCACACCGAAGCTCTCCTCAACATGCTGCATGGCACGCGTGATTGACGGCGTTGATATATGAAATTGCTCTGCCACCTTTGCCAGTGTTCCACACTCCGCAAAAGCAATCAGTTGTTTTACTTCGTACAAATCTAACACTTTGTGTTTTCCTCCTGTTTCTGCATATGTCACATGATGCTATATTCACACTACTAATATTCTATATCTTATTTCTACTCCGTAATCACATTTCATAATTTGAAATGTATATTTCGATATCTATACTGTACTTTCTTTTATCTGTGTTGTAAAGTCTAACTTGTAAAGCAAACATATATTTCAGAATTTTGGAGGTATTATTATGGAATATGTTACATTGAATAACGGAATCAAAATGCCAAAGCTTGGGTATGGTGTCTATCAGACTCCACCGGAAGATACCAGGCGCTGTGTCTTGGATGCGATTGAAATCGGCTACCGCAGCATTGATACTGCGCAGGCATATTATAACGAGGAAGGCGTCGGCGCAGCCCTAGCAGAATGCGGTCTTCCACGGGAAGAGTTCTTCCTGACAACCAAGGTATGGATCACAAATGCCGGATATGAAAAGGCAAAGGCATCCATCGAAGAATCCATGAAGAAATTACAGACCGATTATCTGGATCTTCTGCTCATCCACCAGCCATTTGGCGATTACTACGGTACCTACCGTGCAATGGAAGAATTGTACGAAGCAGGCAAGCTCCGCGCGATCGGTGTATCAAACTTCGGACCAGACCGCTACCTTGACATCGAGCATTTCTCCAAGGTTAAGCCTGCGGTAAACCAGATTGAGACACACGTCTTCCAGCAGCAGAAAACAGCCAAGAAATATCTGCAGAAATACGGCTGCCAGATTGAATCATGGGGACCATTTGCAGAAGGACGAAATGATTTCTTCACGAATCCGGTTCTCACAGAGATCGGTGCCAAGTATGGCAAATCCGCTGCACAGACAGCCCTTCGTTTCCTGATACAGAGTGATGTTGTTGTCATTCCGAAATCTGTACACAAGGAGCGTATGCAGCAAAACTTCGATATCTTCGATTTCACACTGTCAGCCGAAGATATGGCAGCCATCGAAGCACTTGACAGCGGCGAGAGCCTTTTCTTCTCACACTATGCGCCAGAAACGGTTGAGTGGTTTATGTCCATTTTATAATTAAATTGTTTCAAGAAAAAACCAGACCTTGTGTATCGTCACACAAAGTCTGGTTTTTTATACTTCCTTCAATAACCGTATCGCCTCATAGAAGCACCGCTTACTCTCCGGAAAGACCGGTACACAGGAAAATCCATGCATCATTTCCGGCTGGATATGGATATGCAGTCGGTCTCCAACCCCGGCACGCTCGTAAGCCTCCCGGTACGCTCTCGCATTTCCAGCACAGATTTCTTCCGCATAATACATATAAGTCTCTGGCGCATTGCGGAAATCCATATAGATCGGACAATAGGTATCCTTCGGTGTTTCCATTCCGCGGGATGCGATCACAGCAGTTCCCCGAAATGCATTTACCGTGAAAAACGGATCTTTCGGCTCGTATCTCTCCATTTCCTTCCAGTCTTCTTCGGTGTCTGGAACGCCTGCAGGCGAATTCCCGATGAACAGCTTCGGCATACCAACCGCAGCTCCCTGTTGGTTGATCCGGTTGATGATTCCGGCACCATACAAACCGCCCATAGAATCACCGACGATGGCAATATTCTCTGCGCCATACCGCTTCTCCATCTTACAGTATGTATCGTACAGCACCGAAAGCGTAACCGTGATGTTCACCGCGGTGATCGGCGGATAGATTGGATACCATACATCCATGCCAGTTTCATTTCCGTACGATCTTGCCATGCCGATCTCGCTCTTCCATTCCAGCGTCTGACCACCATAGATGAAAAGAATCGCTTTATCCTTTTTGTGCGCCGTCTTCTTGCTCCGGATAATCAGACACGGATGACCACTGACCGATATTTCCTTATATAAGGCTTTTCGATCCTTCGGAAATACATATTTATTTTTCTCGTTCGTTTTCTTCGCTTTTTCAAGTGCGGCATCAATATCCGCGTAATCTGTCTTCATGGACGGAACGATCGTCGTCATAAGCTTCAGCATGTGGTATGCAAGTTTACCTGAAACGCTCATAGAATTCTCCTTCTAAAACAACGTACAAATCCATGCCACAAGCGCACATGCCGGAATATAAATCACGAAATGCAGCAGGTGTGTCTTCCAGTTATACCCAAACAGATGTGGTCCCATCTTCCCTTTCAGCTCCGGGTAAAAATGTGGGAAGAAGTTCGAGTGTGAAAGCAATACCCAATCAAAGAAACAGATATCGTAAATCTCCATTCCATATAGCATGAACAGAAAACGACCGAAGAATTTGCCGAAGCCAAAATCATGCTTGATTCCGTTCCATGCGGCGAGGATTACTGCGCCTGCAAAAAATGCGAGTGCAATGATTGCGATAATCCAGCCAACCACATGTGCTCCTTTGAACCGCTCCTTCTTATCCGGGATCTGATCTAACACCTCCTGAGGTGCAGATGAGAAGAATTTCTTGTCCTGAATGAATCCTACGCCACCATACAATACAAGAAAATACCCAATCATGATCATAACCGTTGCTACAATTGTTATCGCCATTTATCCAATCCTCCTGCTAGCTTTTTACCTTTGAGATGCACATTATCATCTCGTTTTCTATAATATTTTATTATACTACAAGATTTTGGTGGATGGAATAAGCATTGTTAGTTTTGGCTAACTTTTTATTTTAGAAATTGTTTATATTGATTTCCGAACATACGTTTGATATAATAATTATGGTGCTACCCTATTCGGTAGGCGGTTAGTCCTCCCCATAAGAGTTATAGCTTGTGTTTACATAGAAATCCTTTTATGGAAATCTACGAAGGAGGTTCGTGCTTATGCTTACAACGGAGCTTTTTATAGCCATCATCAGCCTTTGCATTACATGCTTTGCTCTTGGTTATTCCGTTGGATCTAAGAGCAATAGTAAGACACAAAAATAACCGCCCTGTCCTGGTAAACTGTGGCGGTCATTTTTGATCAAAACTTTATATCAGGGCTAACCGTCTATCGGTAGCCCTCTTTGGTATTATACTACCATCTGACCATTCTTATGTCAAACATATATTGTCTATGGCAGAAAAAAATTCTTGACTTTCAATTTATTTTTTTGCTAAAATGCAATCGTTGCAAAAAATCAAATAAGATAGACATAAATAAGACAATAAATGTCGCCGATCCACTGTCAGACGGATTGGCAATAGTTATTGTCTTTTTTTGATGTCAGAAAAAGAAAGGATGATACACAATGCCAAAATCAAACCCTTATATATTCTCTATTCAGGCAACCATACTAGTTTATTTTAAAATGTCAATCGCATTTGATTCCATACAACATTGCCATGCGTGGATTTATCAGAAACACCCTCATCTACAAATCCAAACTTGGCATAATAATGAATCAGTTCGGGTTTACATGTCAGCACCAGACCTTTTCTTCCCTGCGCTTTTGCATCATCAATCGCACGTCGAATCAGCGTCTCTGCATAACCGTGTTTACGATATTCTGGAATTGTATTTACACCAAATATCATTTGCCTCCAAATATCGCCAGACCATATTCAAGCGGGCACCGTATATCATCCTCTAATTTTTTCTTATATTTTGCCATATAAAATGACCTTCAAACTATTGATTGCTCTCATTATAGCTTGAAGGTGTCATTTTTTGAAGTAAATATGAAATTTCTTAGTATGCCGAATTCAAAACAAAAAACGTCTCCGATTAAATATTGCAATACTAATATCCTCTGGAAAAATCCACTACATTCATCAGATTTCTTCCATGCACATACCGATCTATATTTTCCATGCACATTTTCCAGATTGTATTTTGCACGTCCGGATTTCCGCCAAAACTCGGACCTGCTATATGCGGTGTGATAATAACATTTTCCATATCCCACAGCGCAGATTCCGGATTCAACGGTTCCTCGCTCAGCACATCAAGTGCTACGCCTTTCAGATGTCCGCTTTTCATTATCTCTATAAGTGCATCTGTGTCAATCAGACTGCCCCTGCCCACGTTAATCAAAACGGCATCCTTTTTCATAGACTTCAACTGATCATAACCAATAAGCCCTTTTGTTTCTGCTGTACCCGGAAGGCACCCGATAACGATATCAGCCTCCGGAATCAGATCATCCAGTGATGATAAATCATATACATGCTCGAATCCATCAATTTTCACATCTGCTTTCCGCCTCCGAATACCTGTTACATGGGCTTCAAAGCCTTTTAATCTATGAGCAATATTTCTACCTATATCTCCCGTCCCCAGTATCAACACCTGCTTTCCGTAAATAGTATAGGTAGCATTATTTTTCATCCATACATGCTCTCTCTGATTCGCATGATATACCGGGAAATCACGATATAACGAAATAATCATCCCTATCACATATTCCGCTATTATTTTTCCAAATGCCCCCGATGCATTGGTTAATGTGATATTCGCCATAATATCCTGATTTCTTATATATTTGTCCACACCTGCCCACGTTAACTGTATCCACTTAATGTTTTTTCCTGCCAGGATTTCCTCTCTGTCCGGCTCTCCAATAATCACTTCCACCTGCTCATAAGGAAACTGCATTTCTCCATCTTCAAATCCGAACATACATGTTTGGTCGAATCGTTCTGTCAGTTCTTTTTTTACCTGTGTATCACACGGAATTTTCACCCAAATTTTTGTCTTTGTATTCATGGCTGCCTCCCTCTATATCAATCTGACAATATCTATCTCTTCCAGCATCATTCAGTATACAATCTTTTGGATGCAAATTGCAAATATGGATTGCTGCATTCCACGTTGTCCACACCGATTGCAAGGAATTACCGATTGAGAAAAATAAGTCCAACAAGGCAAAATCCAATGCCTATAATTTTATTGATGCTAATTGGCTCATGATATAACAAAGCTCCTACTGCCAACAATGCAACCGCCAGAATCGCGCTTTGTACAATCGACGCCGTGCTCACAGTCCAGCCATTTTTGTAAGCATAAATAAATCCAACCTCTAATCCGACAACGGAAACACCAAGAAAAAACGGTGCCCAGTTTGTCTTTGCATACTCCTGCAACAGGCTGCCATTTTTATTCATTACAAAATACATAATTGCGGAACACACTGCCCCGACCAGATATGTAATTGTCATAGATGCCATTGCATCCATTCCTTTTGGCACTCCCTTCGCGCAAATCTGATATACGATATTGGATACGACTACAAGTGCAATTGGCCAGATCATTGATATTGACATTTTTATTCCCCTCCTAAAATAACAAAGCAGCCAGACTCTCATTAGCCTGACTGCCGGTAGGTGCTCACCCGTTTGATATGATTGTAAACGTACATTTTAATAATGTCAATGTTTACGCATTAATTATCAGATAATTCGTCTAGTTTTCCGGAATATCATTCTCAATATCTTTGATTTTCCGCGCTGGTACTCCACCGATCACACAATTATCTGGCACATCCTTCGTTACCACCGCTCCGGCAGCAATAACTACATTATTGCCAATTGTAACCCCGGGAAGAATCGTCACATTTCCACCAATCCATACATCATTTCCAATTGTTACCGGCTTGCCAATCCCCAGATGCTCTCTACGTCCTTTCGGTGTGATCGGATGGTTTACGGTTGTGATTAATGTATTGGGACCGATCATCACATAATCCCCTATGTGCACTGGCATAATATCCAGAATTGTCACATTATAGTTTGCCAGAAACTGATCTCCTACATGAATATTTTTTCCACTGTCACACATAAATCCAGGGCAAAGACAGACATCCCGTCCAGCCGAGCCAAAATATTTTTGAATCAACACTGCCTGTTCATCCTCCGATGCATCCGCATCCTGCATCTGTCGAAGTTCCCTGCAAAAACGGATTGCGTTCAATTTTCTGCCATTTACTCCCGCATCCCAGAAGTCATAGTAAAGTCCTGCGTCTAATTTTTCTTCCTCTGTCATCATAAACCTCCTTTCGGGGACACTCTCACAACAAAAGAAGCGTTCCCAATTAAATATAATAATACATTCTCCCGTAATCACTTTCACTATCATTTCTTAAAAAATCAGGTGGTATTTTCTAATATAACATTGTATAATTGTTTCAACAAAAAAGGAGTTCAATCTATGCGCAACAAATATATCAATCTCGCACTTAACAAACTGGGAATCGCTTTCAACTCTCTTGATTTGACATTTCATCAGATGAACAATGGTGTACCCGGCGATATAACATCTTACTGGCCAGGATCCGAGGATGAGGATGTACTGATCTGCGTCTTTAAGGGAAACCAGATCCACGAGCCTTTTCACAGACAGGATTTTTTCTTTATCAACTACGCATATAAAAACAGTTATCAGGCTTTGTCTGAAAAATATAATAATCTGATCACAATAAACGAGGATGAATGTTATATCGGACAGCCTTACAGCGGCTATGCCCTGCGTGCAGATAGCAAAGAGGATGTTATCATTATTGGTGTTCTTATTCGCAAGGATTCATTTTTTCGGGAATACCTGCCCACTGTGTACACGGATTCTGCACTTTTCCGTTTTTTTGTGGAGCCGCAGACTAACAAATTTTCCGACGAATATATCCACCTGTCTGTCACGAAAGAACACGCCATCCGTACGCTCCTTGAATTGATGGTGGTAGAGTACGCGGACAAAGGCGAAGATACCCAGCGCATATTAAAATCCATGCTCCAGACACTACTGCTTGAAATCGCCCGGAGATACCGGATTGAAAAAAGCGGAATTGCCACAAAGACACTCACGGAACAGATTATAGACTATATGGGAGATCATTCCGATATTGTCACGTTAAAAGATATTGCTGCTCATTTTTCTTATCATCCAAATTATATCTCTGCGCTTCTACACAAAGAAACAGGCAGGAAATTCACAGAGATCTTACTTGAAAAAAGAATGGAACGCGCCATCCTGCTAATGAAGAACACGTCCCTCTCACTTGAAGAAATCTCTGCACTCCTTGGGTACAGCAACCACAGTAATTTCTACAAGGCATTCAAAGATTACTACGGAACAACACCGAGAGAATATATTAAGAAGTATTAGAAATCACCACCAAAATTATTAACATTTGATAGTGACCCACATACGATAAAATTCTATAATCATCCCAATCCAATCAGGATAATAATTATTTCAGATCAACGGAGGTAACTATCTATGAAAAAATTAGCAGCTAATACTGTACTTTGTGTTCAACCGGTTCCACAGACCATAGTTTCCTGTCGTGATAACGCAGGACACAACAATGCGCTCGTCGTTGGCTTTACTGCAAATGTCAGCCTTGATCCCGCAATGGTTATGGTTGGTATTGTGCCATCCAGATACTCCCATCATATGGTAAAGGAATCCGGATGCTTTGTCATCAATTTCCCTAAGAAGAGCTATCAGGAAACATATAACTACCTTGGCTCCGCTTCCGGAAGGGATGAAGATAAATTTGCAAAAGCCAACATCCAATGGGAAGACGCAACCTATGTAAATGCTCCACTCCTTACAGATTGTCCGGTAAGCATCGAATGTAGTGTTGTTGACAGCACAATGCCTGGCACACATGAATTATTCATCGGAAAAGTCGAAGCCGTTCATGTGGATGAAGCCTATCTGGATGCAAACGGCAATATTCTCTGGGATAAGATGGATTTAATGTAAACGAAAACTCTGCAGGGGAGACTCTACTCCCCTGCGATTTCTCCAACTCTGTTTTTCTTAATCCGCTTTAAAAGCACATATCCAACCAGACAGGAAAGAAGCTCCGTGATTGGGAATGCCCACCAGATGAGCGATACGCCCATCTGTCCGTTACGGACGAAGATAGAGAATACACCCGCGAGCGGCAGGATGATTACAAGCTGCCGGAGCAGCGAAATCACGAGCGATTCCACGCCACCGTTTAACGCCTGATAGATTCCCTGATATGCGACATTGATGCCTGCAAAAAGGAAACTGATCGAGATAACATGCATCGCCTGAATAAAATATTCTCTTGACTGCCCTGCATTGAATAATCTGGCAAATGATCCAGGGAAAATTTCTGTGATAAGAATCCCAACAGCCATCAGAACTATTGTGTATATCAGACCGTACTTAATCCCATCGTTGATCCGCTTCTTATTTCCTCTTCCATAAGCAAACGCAATGATCGGTGTGATTGCATCACGCAGTCCAAATGCAAGAAAGAGTACAAACTGCTGTACTTTATAGAAAAGTCCATATGCTGTCTGGGCGGCTGCATTGAATTTCAGGATCAGGTTCATCACATAAACCATGATCGACATAAGTGCCTGTGCGATGATCGCCGGGAGTCCGATCGAATATATCTCGCGGATAATCGTGCCATCCGGTTTCATATAGGAAAATCCTTGTTCAAATTCCTTGTTGAATTTCTTATGGAAGATAAATAATAATACCGCGGATGCAATCTGTCCGATTACCGTTGCATAAGCAGCACCCTCAACACCCATTTCCGGAACTGGTCCGATACCATAGATCATGATCGGATCAAGAATGATATTTACCACAGCGCCTACGACCTGACCAATCGTGGAATAAAGGGAACGTCCCGTTGCCTGCAACAGCTTCTCAAATAACGAAAAGAAAATAATTCCGAACGAAAGCACACAGCAGATGCGCAAGTAGCTGGTTCCCATAGAGATCACCTGTGGATCAACCGTCTGTGATGAAATGTACGTTTTCACACCGAACACGCCGAACACCAGACACACTGCATAGATAATCGCACCAAGAAACAAACTGTTTCCTGCTACCTTCGCAGCCTTCTGCGGATTCTCCTGTCCGAGCGTCCGTGCCAGAAGTGCATTCGTGCCAACGCCGGTTCCGATTCCGACTGCCACCATGAGCATCTGAACCGGAAATACCAGTGTCAGCGCATTCAGCGCAGCTTCGCTTCCCACCTTCATATTCCCGACAAACGCACTGTCTACAATATTATAGACCGCCTGCAATGCCATAGATAAGATCATCGGTATTCCCATCTGGATCATGAGCTTATTCACCGGCATATCCTTCATCTTGTTACTTTCTGCCATTTTTATAATCCGCCTTTCTG
>DHJV01000167.1:0-414 GCA_002404515.1 Lachnospiraceae bacterium UBA4711
GAGATTCTGGAAGGTAAGCATGACGATATTCCGGAGAGTTATTTCTTAAATGCCGGAAGTATCGACGACGTACTTGCGAAGTGCAAGAAGTAAGGAATCGATGTAGGATGATTATGATGCAGCCAGATGAGCGATTGTCTGGCTGCGGATATAAATAATTGTGTGCTGTCTGCGGATTGTCCGATGAAAGTGTGAAATTGAGCTAGAGCAATCTGTTGGCAGTGAATAAATAGGTGGTATACATGGCAGAAAATAAAATGATGGTTCGTGTGATCGCACCGGAACGGGTATTCTATGAAGGGGAAGCTTCTTTCCTTGAGTTCAATACGATTGAGGGCATCATCGGACTGTACCCAAAACATATACCTATGACTGTGGTTGTTGCACCGGGCGTCCTGAAGATTCGGGAAGATG
>DHJV01000167.1:440-5877 GCA_002404515.1 Lachnospiraceae bacterium UBA4711
AGGTGGAGACAAGGAAGCGGCATTGCATTCCGGTTTCGCGGAGATCCTTGGCGATTCTGTTACAATTCTGGCAGAGTCGGTCGAATGGCCGGATGAAATCGATGTTCATCGTGCCGAGGAAGCAAAGATTCGTGCGGAGCGCCGCATCCATGACAACTCACAGGATATCGACCGGGCGGAACTCGCATTGAAACGTGCGATGCTTCGTTTGGAGATGACGAAGAAAGTGTAATTTATAAAATCCTTGGATAGCAATCATTCATGGAGGATATAGAAAAACAAAAACACATCGGATATAGAGAATCCCTGCAGTATATAACGCAAGGATTTCTATAACGCAGATGCGTTTTTCTTTTATCCACATATAAAAAGAATGATTGCTATTACAGGATTTCTTTATACCTCCTGATATCGTCTTTGTACTTTGGAAAGCAAGTGTTTTTTTGGGAATTTGGTAAAAATGGAAGAAATCCCCCAACCGGAAGCTAAGAGGAAGCAAGTGGATTGGGTGAAAAAGCCAAAACGGGAAGAAATACTCCAACCAGAAGCTAAGAGGAAGCAAGTGGATTGGGAGAAAATGCCCAAACGGGAAGAAATGCTCCAATCGGAAAGGGTTGAGAATCAAGCGGATTGGGGGTAACATAGTGAAACAAGAGAAAAACTCCAATTAAGGTGTGCGGAGCATTGCAAGTATGGGAGGAAGACGATATGAGCGAAAAAACGGATGAAGGTCAAAACAGGAATGAATTGGAAGCGCTGCTGAAATCCAAACAACGAACGTACAAGATATTGACAAAGCTTTGCTGGGTTTTCCTGCCTATGCTGGCAGCACCGTTTATTCCTGCATTCTGCGGGGCGGAAGATTCGACGTGGACCTACCGGCTGACTGGAATTGCGGTTGTTTCCATTATGATTGGATTTGCAATAGCATTAATTGCTGCAAATATAGAGAAACAGATGAAGGAGCTGATTGGACAGTGTGCCGTGCGGGGCGTGTTGGAAGAACAGATGCAGGTACTGGAATATATGCCGACCGGGCATACAAATGAAGATTTCCTGAAGAACTGCAGGCTCCTGCCGGAATATAATGAAGTGACCGGTTCCGATTACTTCCATGCGATCTACAGAGGTGCAGAGATCACGTACTGCGATCTTTGCCTGAGGTGGCGAAGCGACAACATGGATCCGGACAGACCGGGATCATCTTCTGCAGTGACGCGATTCCAGGGACCATTTGTGACCATAGTCCTTCCACATAATATAGACGGTGTCGTCCATGTTGTCGAGCGGAAAGGCAGGAAGAAACCGGCAGAAGCAATCCGGCTTGGAAATACAGATTTTGACCGGAGATTTACGACTTTGGCAACCGACGAACAGCTTGCAGGAAGCATATTGCCACCGGATGCAATCCTCAGCATACTGCAGCTTCCGAAAGATACCTATCTGGAATTCGCGGGAAATCAGCTCGTTGCCGCAATATACAATGATGAGGACCTGTTCGAAATGAAAGATATCAATGTAAACGATGGCATGGACGAATACAGGGAGAAATGCCGCAAAGAACTCGCAGAACTGCTGCAGATATTCGATAATCTCATAGATATAATATTCATATAGGGTATCAGATAGTAAAAAGGTACTCATGAAAGATATGATATGTTGCAATACATTATATCTTCATGAATACCTTTTTCTATGATACCCTATATGAAAATTGTATAGTCCCAACTCTTTTGTAAACTATAATATCGCAATTATCGTCCATTGAGCATCAACTAAACTTATCCATAAACTTCCCGAACTTCTCAATCTTACTCATCGTATCATTCCGTGCAGCTGCGGAACCAGTCTTGCCTTCGGAAGCTGTCTCGCTTGCATTCAGCGGACTGCTGACACCAGCCGAACCACCTGTCTCCAATACTGGAGCAAGCCAGATCTTACCGGAACCACGGTATACATTCACCAGACCTTCGCCGGATACGGCAGAACCCATCAGCGACTTGGAAGATTTCTCAACCGTGAATTCAAGGGAAGTCGACCATGCAATCGCCATATTTCCATCGATCTTCATTGTATCGTTGTCGAGTACAACCTCGATAATCTCATTTCTTGGAACGATACTTTCCAAAGCACAGATACCTGTACCATTCAGGCTTAAGTTGAACAGCCCTTCTCTGCCGAATACAGCCGAAGAGAGGTTGCTTCTTGCGACGATCTTCTGTGTAACGGTGTTGTCGCAGGCGAGGAATAATCCATCATCTAAGACAACGCTGCCACCCCATTCCTGCAGATTTGTGAGCAGGATGTGCCGGTAGGTTGGCTCCAACATAACCTGACCATAACCGGTGTAGATTGGCTTGGCAATCGTCTCCTTCGTGACAGCAGCTTTTGCCATGCCACTTAAGAAACCACCGACACCTTTGACGCCGCTTTCCATCTGCACCTGACCGGAGATCCACTGCATCGCGCCTGCCTGGATGGTGTAGCCATTTCCGTTCAGATTAAGCAGAAGCTGACGCTTGTTCACATTCATGCGGGACATGTAGTACTGCAGCTTCGATGTAGATGGGCTGACACTCATATCCTGTACATATTCCAATACCTGCATGCCGCCTAAGGCGGAGGTAACCTGCACGTTTGAGTTATTTAATAAGCTTTGACTTACCATATATGTACCCTCCCCCCTTATGCGGTTGGTGCCATCAGGATTGAACCGGTACCACGGTATACATTGACCAGACCTTCCCCGGATACAGCTGAGCCAATCAGTGTCTTAGAAGAACGCTCTACCGTGAAGTCCAGACTGCCGGACCATGCAATCGCCATGTTTCCGTCAATCTTTACCTCGTCATTCTGCAGATTGAACATAATAAGCTCCTGTTGTGGAACCGGGCTTTCCAGAACGGCGATACCCTGTCCGGAAAGGCTCAGGTTGAATAAGCCTTCTCCACCGAGAGCGGCAGAGGAAAGTGTCTTACGGCTGACTACCTTATGCTGTAATGAACTGTCGCAGGCAAGGAATAAACCATCTTCGAGTACAATCTGTCCCCACTGTGCCACATCGACAAGCAGGATGTGCTTGTAGGTTGGTTCTAACATGACATAGCCCTGCCCGGTGTATTCCGGCTTGGACATTGTCTCGCCGGTTACGGCTGCGCCGATTGCTTTGCCGAGGAAATTGCCAACATTGACACCGGACTGCATGGATACATTTCCGAGTATCCACTGCATCGCACCCGCCTGTAATTTGCAGGATGTGTTATTCAACTCGACTAAGACCTGTCGACGGCGTACATTCATCTCTGCAGAAAAATATGCAGTTTCTGCATTGTATGGCGATACTGACAGATCTTTCTGGTGCTCGAAGACACGATACTGTCCGAGCTGATTGATACACTGCATGTTCGTGTTGTTGAAAAGATTGTTGATACTAAACATAAATACCTCCCCTTATCCGGTCGCATAGATTTGCGTTTCGCGCAGAACCGGTTATTTTTATGATTGTTCGGAATCCGCTGCCGCTTTAGAAAGCGAAAATGTAAATTCGCTTCCGACGCCTTCGGTGCTGACGACATTGATATTCTCATTGTGTGCTTTGATGATTTCCTTGGTGATCGCAAGTCCGAGTCCGGTACCCTGCTTGTCCTTGCCACGGGAGCGGTCCGCCTTGTAGAAACGTACCCAGACACGGTTCAGGGACTCTTTTGGAATACCACAGCCCTCATCTTTTACAGATACAAAAATTTTATCATGTTTCTCTGTCAAAGTCACGTAAATCGACTTGCCATTTGGCGTGAATTTGATCGCATTGTCGAGCAGGTTGTAAATGACCTGTTCGATCTTCGTTTTGTCCGCATGGACAATGGAGTGTTCCGTATGGTTATTTAACCGGATCGCAATCTGCTTCTCGATACATCGTCCCTCGAAGGAGTTGATCGCAGATAAGACAAGCTCGACAATATCAAAATCCTTGCACACGAGCCAAATGCCATAGGAGTCGTAGTTATTTAGCTCCAGAAGACTGGAAGTAAGCTTCGTCAGCCGGTTTGTCTGCTGTACGACGATATCTAAGTAATGACTCTGCTTCTCCGGCGGGATCGTTCCATCCTGGATCGCCTCGATATAGCCCTTGATCGAAGTGAGCGGAGAGCGGAAGTCATGCGAGATATTCGAGATAAATGCCTTGCGGTAATCATCGAGCTTGGAAAGCTCCGAAGCCATATATTCCAGTGTCGCAGCAAGCTGTCCGATCTCGTCGTTGGAATGAATATCCATCGGCGTGTCGAAATTACCGGTTGAATATTGCTCTGCCACAGAGTTGATCTTCCGGATTGGACGCATGACCTTACCGGAAATGATACCGAGCAGGGCAAAGGAAATGATAATCATAAACAGATACGGTGCATAGATCAATTTGACGATTTTTTCCTGAATATTCTGCAGTTGTTCCACCGTAGAATGAATCAATAGCATACCATTTGGCTGGTTGTTGATATGGATTGGAATGGCAACAGAGATAACGTCACTTTTGAAGGTATTGTAAAAGTTGCCATTAAAAGACTGTGCGGTGTAGATATCAAAGTCCGGGTCAATGAGAAATATATTTCTTGGGTTATCCGGATGTCCGTCTGCATTAGCAAATCCATAGATAATGCCTTTCTCATCGGTAACCCAGATGCTGGCATTCAGTTTATCGCTGTAATAGCGGAGACTTTCCTGCAATTCATCTTTTGTGTAAACGCCCTGAACATATCCTGCAACTGTCTGGTCGGCAATCAAAAATGCTTCGTTTGTCAGTACCTCTGTTCGGTCATCGACAAGCATGCTTCGTGTAACATGGGATGCATATAGGACGATAAATCCAAAACAGACCGTAAAAATAACTAAAAAACTTATGAATATTTTATCAAACAGAGAATGGCGTAATGTCATGTTACTTTACCTCGAATTTATAGCCTACGCCCCAAACGGTTTTTAAAGACCATCTGTCCGAAACGTTTTCGAGCTTTTCACGAAGTCTTTTAACGTGAACGTCAACCGTTCTTGAGTCTCCGTAATAATCAAAGCCCCATACCTCGTCGAGCAGCTGATCGCGCGTGTATACCCTGTTCGGGTTGCTTGCAAGGTGATAAATAAGCTCAAGCTCCTTAGGCGGCGTATCTATTTTAACGCCGTTTACCTCAAGCTCGTAATTTGTAAGGTTAATGCGAAGCTTATCGTACTTGACCTCTTGAATCTGCGAGGCCTTGTCCTTATCGCTGCTGCGGCGAAGCACCGCCTTTATACGGGCAATTACTTCCTTGGTATCGAACGGTTTGCTGACATAATCGTCAGCGCCGAGTTCAAGACCCAGAATTTTATCAAAGGTCTCACCCTTTGCGGTAAGCATTATTATCGGCACTTCATCAGTCTTGCGTATCTCGCGGCAGACCTGCCA
>DHJV01000148.1 GCA_002404515.1 Lachnospiraceae bacterium UBA4711
AGAGAGGTATTTATGAACATAATGTATGAGAAGAATGGAGAGTTTTGTTGCTGTGAATGATTATGAAATAAATCTTGAAAACTGTATTAACAACAAATATAATGCTTTAAAGTCTTAAAGTGAAAGGGGCATATGAATGAATATTACATATAGGACGGAAGGGAATTATTTAATTCCAAATATATCTGCAAACGAGGAGCCGGAGCAGACACTAACCAAGTATGGTATGATTCGGGAGAGCTTTCTGAAAAATAATCATAAAGGTATTTATACAGGAAAGCTGCTGGCGGGCACATTGAAAGAGCACTGCCTCGATATACAGGAACAGGCAGAAAATATGGCAGAATGCCTCACAAAGCAACTAATGGCGATAGAAGGTATTAGTGAAGATTTGAAAAGCTATGATCAGACGGAATGGGTACGCAGGATGAATTCGATAAGAAATAGGGTGGATGAAGTAGTGCTGACAGAGGTTGTATATAAGATATAATCGATTACCTGTTCAAATCAGTAAGGCATACAAGATCCAAGGGTGAGATAATGAGTTTGGTTGAAAGGGGTGAGCTGGCATGGCACAGATTGATATGGAAAATCTAACAAAAGAAGCACGGATGACATATATATCTGCGGATTTTATTGAACAGACTGAGGAGCAATTACATACTGCTGAGACAGAAATCCGGGAGAATGTGGATAAGATGAAAGATATGTCACCGATTGAACGATTTCGGGTTGAGCGGGGGATATATGATAAGTATACGATTGGTTAAATAAATATTGGAAATATTGTAAGCACCTCATAGCTGTTTTGTAGTGACAGTTGTGGGGCGTTTTTTGTGTGTTGAATTGTTGGCTATTATGTGTATTAATTGCGGTTATGATCGAAAAATGATATACTACAACAAAGGATTTGATGTTCAATAAGAGCAATGAAGACGATTTTACATAGAAAGTTATGGTTTTTGATACCGAATACTCACTAGCAGGAGAGGAGAATATGCGTATATAGTAATTTATGATATAGAGCTGACATTGTAGATTATATAAAAAATAGAATGGGGGAATTGAAGGGTGCAAAATATAAATGAACTTATTGGGATTATTAAAGGTATAGATTTTGATGGAGTAATAAATAACAAGGAAGTATTGCGCCTTCAATCTTGGGTTGATAAAAACAGAAACCTTGCATACGATAAGAAACAAATAGAATTAATCAAAATGGTTGATGCGGTTCTTGAAGATCATGTGATAGATGATTCTGAAAAAGAAATGATGATAACTGCTTGCGAAGAATATTTAAAGGCTTCGGAAGATAATACATCACGTATTTATGAACTTAATGGAATCATTGAGGGGATAGTTTGCGATGGCGAGGTAAATGAGGCAGAAGTTTGGCGTCTTAAAGAGTGGATGGACGCTTATGGAGAAAGCATAAGAGATCATAAAACAAGTGTAGAATTGTGTAAAGCAATTGATGATATTCTTGCGGATGGTGTCGTTACAGAAGAAGAACAGGCAGAGCTTTTGATGATGTTAAGTGATAGGATAAATAATGCTCAATTTGAGATTAAACTAGAGTATCTGTGCAAGCTTGTTAAAGAAAGAAAAAATATTGGCGTAGATCTGATTGATATTTTAAACAACGAATCAGCAATGAAGAGTATCCATAATAGAGCTGAGAGAAATCTTATGCAGGCGGTCAGCTCATATAGTGGATATTGCAGAAACTCGGAGATTGTAGTGATTTCTTTGGTTCTTATTGCTATGCTTGAATATAATGGTAATTATTATGATAGTGTACGTGATACATATAAAAATCTGTATGCAAAATTTCCTGAGCAAAAAGTGGAAGGGAAAATTAGGTCTATATTAAGCAAGTATAAAAAACAATCCGAATCTGGTAGCAGGACGAGAATAATCAATGTGGCTCTAGAAAATGCAATTGTACCACAAGCATTTCTTCCTGCATTCTTTGAATTTATCTTTGATATCTACAAGATGAATTTTGAATATGATCTTCCAGATGAGCCGTATGAGGATTTTCAGTTTGTGTTTGAGGGATTGAGAAACAATATGCTTTCTGACGGTGATGATATTTCGATTAATGTTACCCAGAAAACCTACAAGTTAACAGCAGCAACAAAGCAGTTGATTAGTCGTAAAGATGGATTGGATGCTATTATTAAGTTGAGCATTATTATTGTAAAACTAATAGATAAGCGCTTTTGGGATAAAGAAATTAGGATTTTTAATCCGTATCTAAAAGCTGGATATGTAGGCTGGGAGAGAACTTTAAAGAAATGTGCACGAGAAGAATATAAGCACAAGAAGAGTGAATCTGAATTAAGGTCACGTTGGGAACCGAAGTTTATGCTACAGAACAAGTCAGTGTATTTGAATCCACCTGTACATAGAGTTAAATCACAATACGACTATAGAAATATTGAAGTAGTGGTATTCAATGATGGAGAGGAAATATACCGAAATAACAACTGTGATATACGTGAAATAATTGGCGGATATCAAGTTAGTACGGATAAGATTGAGCTTACAAAACCTATTGGTAAACTTAGATATAAATTGGTAGCTGGAAATGAGGTTATATATGATAGTAAGAACAAGCTTTGTAGAAATTACATAGTTTTTGATAGTAATGGACAGGAAATATGTAATAACATTGATTTTGAGGGAACGGTTTATGTTGTTTACAAGAAGGGAGAAACAATAATAGATAATATTGCTATTAAAGAGCATTACTGTATAGGGTACAAGCTTGTAAGGCTGGGAGATATTATTGAAATTGGACATGATGTTTTTAATTTTTCATCTATGGCAAAACCGGGTATTTTTGGACAAACATATTCTAATTGCAGAGTCCGAAAAGAAAACGAAGATAAAATGATACCTGTATATCGTGACACTTTTTTTGTGGTTTTTGAATCAGATAAAACAGCAACAAAATTTGAAGTAGATATTAACGATAAACCGCATAAGTTAAGTGAGATGCAGTATAAAACAACAGAAAAGGCTGGAACAACAAAGTATGTCGTAGAATTGGATTTGCAAGAATCTGGAATATATAAAATTAACGTAAATCAGTTAACAGCAGGAAAAAGAAATAAGATCTTGCAAGCTGAGATAGCATATGATACAGACCTGACATTTTCAAAAGAATTGATAGAGGGAGCGAATTATAGAATTCGTGTAGCATCAAAGCTGTTAAAGCATGGTATTGATACCGAAGTTTCGACAGGAAATTTTAATCCAGACTTTATTCAATTTGCTTACGCAGGAGAAAATTATATTTATTATTTGCCTTTTGATTTTGGCTTTTATAAGTTATCTGGATGTGAATGGTTGTCAATGTCAGATGATTTATGGGTGGATGATATAAATGATAAAAGTATTTTGAGATTGTATGATCAGGAGTGTGATGGGCTTCTGATATATGCTGAATCTGGTGCATTGATAGAGGATGATGTTAGGTTGGTTGATAGGGGATATTATAAGCAATTGTCCATTTCCTTTTTGATATCCTATAAAAATGAAAACAGGTATGTGACATTGGCTTTTACTGCTAATGGAAAAGTGAAATATGTATTGCCTTGTTACAACAAATGCATTATGGATGAAGAAAAAACAGAAATATTGTGCATGGATAATCCTAAAATGGTGAAGATTACACCAGTGTTTCATGGTAAAAACAAAGTGTTCTATGAGTTGTTTAATTCAGCCGGAGATAAGATACTTACAAGCAAGTTATTAGATAGTGCTCAAACCAGCACGCTTAAGAATTTAAAATCATTTCAGGAGTACACGATACGTTTTCATGAGAAAACAAAGATACTTCAACTTAGAAAGAATACCTTGCTATTAGAAAAACAAAGAATATTTTATTATAAAGAAGATTTTGTTGGCAGATCCTTTAAGATAACTGAGGCTTATTTTAATCAGATCGTTCAGGGGGACTTTGTTGAAAAACAGTGGTTCTTTAATAAATATTATTTAAAATTGACAGGCGTTATCGATATGTATGAAGGAATTTTTGAGGGACAGATATATAGCAAATCGTATAAAGGTGATTTTTTTCTGTATAATATCAATCCTGTTGAGGTTGAAATATGTAGTGATGTTATTGATGATACAATGGATATTTATATGACAAACCAGGGGGACGGTTTGTTATTTGATCCAGAGCATAGAGGTATTTTGAATTCAATGGAACATCCAACAGCACCGGATATTTTCTTATATACAATCAGTATGAAGGGAGAGGATGAATAGTGAAGAAACTGAATCCTGTTGAGAGATCACAATACATAGATAATAAATATAAAGAGTTTTTAAAATCGTCATTTGAATTTGGAAAGAGTCATCTACAAAAATTATTTATAGAGCAACTCGAAAAGGAAAAATTATTCAAGGGACCATATGTTGATTTAAGCTTTCCGTTTCAACGAGGCAAAAATTTAGAGGCATTAATTGAAGAAGGTGTAGTATGTAAATCGTTTAAGAAATTGAATGATATTAATTTTGTTAGACCTTTATACTCTCATCAGGAGGAGTCGATTCGTATTATTGGGAAAGGTCATAGTGCAATAATTACAACGGGTACAGGTTCAGGTAAAACAGAAAGTTTTTTGTATCCTATTTTGAATGATTTGCTCTTTGATGTAGAAAAAGGTAATAAGGAAGTTGGTGTTAGAGCCATTTTCCTTTATCCTATGAATGCGTTGGTTAATGATCAGATAGATCGTATTAGAAACATTTTGCTACATTGCCCGGAAATTACGTTTGGATTTTTTACGGGTGATACGCCAGAAAAGGCATCAACTAACACAAGAAAAAAATTAGGGGAGGAAAATGGAGTTGTAATTCCAAATAATGAACTTGTATCCAGAGAAGAAATCCGTCAAAATCCTCCCCATTTACTTTTTACTAATTACTCTATGCTCGAGTATTTGCTTATTCGTCCAAATGATTATGCGATTTTTGAAGAACAGAGATTACAGAATTGGAAATATGTTGTGTTAGACGAGGCTCATACTTATAATGGATCTCTTGGTATTGAGTTGTCGCTTCTTCTTAGAAGACTCACTGGGCTAGCGCCCAAGCGCCCTCAGTTTATTCTAACAAGCGCGACTTTGGGGCAAGAAGGCAAATCTGAAGCCGATATTATAAAATTTGCCAAAAATCTAACATCTTCAGAATATGACAAAGGAGATATAATATTTTCTAAGAGAATTCCATTGCAAGGGGAAGCATCGTATAGAGTTACAGGAAATGATTATCAGACTATTAAAGACAATATGAAGTCTTTGGATGAAATAAAGAAAATAGCGGGGAAATATTATGATTGTAAGGCCTCTAATGTTAGAGAGGTGTTGTTTGAACTGTTATCTAGAGACAAGAATGTTCATGCCTTAAGCGAGTTGTTAAAATTAGGCAGTAAGGATTTTAGTATCATATACAACGAGCTTCATGAATATATGTCAAAGGATGAATTGATTGCATTGATAGATATTATCAATATGGCAGAGAAGAATGGCGTTGGATTGTTTGATCTTAAATATCATTCATTTGTTCGACCACTTTCTGGTGCGTATGTTACTTATGGAAAAGAACCAAAGCTTAGTCTGATGAAAACTAATGAAATTGATGGCATGAAGGCATTTGAAGTTGGTAATTGTCGATATTGTAACTCACCTTACATTATTGGTAAAATCCAGCGTAGTAAAGATGATCAAATGGATTATTTACTTCAAAACAAGGAAATTGATATTTATGAAAATTATGGTAATGACCAAAATGTAAGAATAGATTACTTTTTGCTTGCGAATGCGGTAAATGAGGAGGAAGTAGGTAAGGAAATTCTTGAAGAATACAGTGTTTGCGCAAAATGTGGAGAGCTTCATGTAGCAGGAAATCTTAATGCTAGAAAATGTAAGTGTGGAGAAAATGTCCGATTTATTGTTTATCGAGTAAAACAGAGTAAAGCAAAAGAGGAGGAGTCCATTTATAATAATATTACGCAATGTCCATGCTGTGGCCACAAAGGCAAATCAGGGGTCGTTAAGGCACTTAATATAGGCAAAGATGAAGGCACGGCATTGATAGCACAGATGCTCTATGAAGCCATCGATGAGGGAGAACAGGAAACAAAACAGGTTAAAAAGATTTTATTGAAACCTATGAGCAAATTAGTTGATACATCGGAAGAAGAAAAAGTTAAACAGTATTTAGCTTTTTCTGATAGTAGACAACAAGCGAGTTTTGCCGCAGTGTTTTTTGATGCAAATCATGTTAGGATGCTTAGAAAACGTTTGATATGGGAGATGATAGTTCAGAATGGTTATAAGGATATGGGGGTAGATGAATTAGCTGCTTATATGACAGAAGTTATAAAGACAAAAGGTTTATTTCAGAATGATATGGGGGCGCATAAAAATGCATGGGCAGCAATTCTAGTGGATCTTTTACGCATTGATGGCGCATATGATAGTGAAGGACTTGGATTATATTATTTCTATTTGGATATTCATGAAATATTAAATGCATTTACAGATGAGGAAATAGAAGAAGCGTTTGCTCAGTATAATTGTAGGATGAGTAAAGAAGAACTGAATATCCTTATGCAAGTAGTATTTGGGATATTTAAGGTTGCACCAGCAATTAATTATGTTAAGTCTACACTCACGCCTGAAGAAAAAAAGGAAATTTTAGAATATAGGCGATTTAATAATTATGTCATGCTGAATTGTCCTAAAACAACTCAGGGAATCAGAAGTTTTTTGCCTGTTAAAGGTGATGAGAATATGGTTGTGAGATATGTTAAGAATGTATTTGGATGCACTTCAGAAGAAGCTAAGGGTGCACTGGAAATGGTATTTAGCCTTCTGGTTCAGGCTAGTGAAGTTGTAGGTGGAGAAAATATTTTATTTAAACATGAAAAGAAGGATGCATATCAGATTACTGCAAGTCGATATTTGATTAAAAATTACAAGACTTCAAAATTCTATCAGTGTAATAAATGTGGGAGATTGACCCCGTATAATCTTAGAGAAAAATGTACGCAAGATAGATGTAACGGTGTTTTATCAGAGGTGGATCCTGATAAGGTGTTAGCAACTAATTTTTATCGCAATCAGTATAAAGAAAAGAAGATAGAAAGAATTGTGATCAAGGAACATACAGCCCAACTTGAAAGAAAACAGGCAAAGGAATATCAGAAAGACTTTAAGAATAAGAAAATAAATATACTTAGTTGTTCTACAACATTTGAAATGGGAATTGATATTGGGGGGTTAGAAACGGTATTTATGCGTAATGTTCCTCCAACACCAGCCAATTATGTGCAGAGAGCAGGCCGAGCAGGCCGAAGAAAAGATAGTGCAGCATATATACTCACATATTGTGGAACAGGTTCCCATGATTATACATATTTCTCAGAACCTGAAAAGATGATTTCAGGAGTAATTAATCCTCCGTGCTTTAATGTCCTAAATAAGAAGATTATTGTAAGACATTTGATGGCTGCTAGTTTAGGTTATTTTTTTAGATTACACCCAGAAGTGTTTAAGAATATTGAGGCATTAGTTATTAACGGTGGAACCAAAGAATTTAAACGATATATGGGGTCACATCCAAAGGATTTGAATGATTATATCAATAAGAAAATTATTCCGGAGAGACAATACGATGAGTATAAAAATTTTAAATGGATAGATGAAATGGGTGGCGAAGATGAAAAAATGGCTCATTTTGTAGAATCGATTTGGGAAATGCTTACGGAATATGAAAAGGCTAAAGAGAAGGCAGTGAAAGAAGATCGTGGTTCTGATTCGGATTATTATAAAAGGCAGATAGAGAAATTAAAACAGCAAGATGTGCTAGAATCGTTATCTAGGTATTGTGTTATTCCAAAATATGGATTCCCAGTTGATGTAGTTGATCTTCAGATATATGAGAATGGAGTTCCAGTTAATAAATATGCAATGAGCCGAGATCTTAAAATTGCTATTTCTGAATATGCACCAGATTCAGAAGTGATAGTTGATAAAAATAAATATACATCAAAGTATATTACACTAAAAAGGAATTCTCAGTTTACAAAGAATTGGTTTGTTACATGCTCATCTTGTAGAAGAACCAATATTTTCTTGAGCAGTGGAGATAATTCTAAGTGCAAGTATTGCGGTCAAGATATAGGAAGTGAGGTAGCAGAATACTATATAGAGCCTAGTTATGGATTTAAAAGTGGAGAAACAAAGGAAAGCACATATTTAAAACCTAAGCGGTCATATGCTGGTGAAGTGACTTATATAGGTGGTGGAAAAATAGATGATAAACGTTTGATTATTGGAAATATATTAGGGGTGGAAACAAGTAGTGATGATGAACTTCTTGTTATGAATAAATCTGGATTTTATATGTGCCCGGAATGTGGCTATAGCGACATAGTAAAACATGGATTAATAACACCGCAAACATTGAAAACACATAAAAATTATAAACAATATACTTGTGCTAATGATACGCTTGAGTATATTCGGTTAGGTCATAAATTCGCTACCGATGTTGCTAGATTTACCATCCCAATGTTGGAAACAGGTGATAAAACAAGTTTTCCACAAGCGTTATCATTTCTATATGCATTTCTAGAGGGAATTAGCATTGCTTTAGGTATAGAGAGAACGGATATAGATGGTGTTTTAGAGTTTAATTTGGAAATGCAGAGTTATGATATCTTATTATATGATAATGTGCCAGGGGGAGCAGGACATGTAAAAAGGCTGCTTAATAAAGATGCTGTTATAAGTTCTCTTAAGGCTGGGTTAGATAAGGTTAGTAAAGAATGTTGTGACGAAAATACATCGTGCTATAATTGCTTGAGAAATTATTACAATCAATCATATCACAGTAAGCTGGTCAGAAAGTTAGCAAAAGATTTTATTAAACGTATTTTGCAGGAAGTTGAGGGAGTTAATGAATCTTATCAGAACGAAAGCTGGTATTGCAATGGATGATAAGGCTTTTGCATAAATGTGCAACAGCACTAGAGTTATTTGATAACAAAATTTTATTGCCTATTGAGGATAGCTGAGGTGTCAGGTACACATGAACGAATAGATAGCAAGGAATCAGCCGCTGCGAGTGATATTTCGTGTTAGCAGCTTTGCAGATAGTCGGGCTCAAATAAATGTTGTAGAAATATTTAAGCTGCTTGCACCTGATACAAGTATCAAAGTGATTTAGGAGGTGCGATGATGGAAAAGGATAACGATGTAGTTATCACAGATAAGAGTTTTTTTGAAAATATATCTAATGTTCTGGCAAATGCAAGAAAAAATGCTAAAACTGCGGTTAATCTTTCGATGGTATATGCCTATTATGAAGTGGGGAGAATGATTGTTGAAGAAGAGCAACATGGTGAGAATCGGGCTATGTATGGCAAATATCTGTTAAAGGAACTTTCGGAATATTTGAGTGAAAAATATAGCAAAGGATTTTCTGTTACGAACTTAAAGCAAATGCGTCAATTTTATCTTGTTTATGCGACAGATCAAATTAGTCAGACACTGTCTGACCAATTCAAAAATTTGCCAGCAGTAAGTACCGGAAGAAAGTTTTTTCTGAGTTGGTCTCATTATTTAAAACTTATGCGCATTACCAATATAGATGAGCGCCATTTTTATGAAATTGAATCAGTGAAAAATGATTGGAGTTTAACGGAATTAAAACGTCAGTATGACAGTTCGTTATATGAGCGAATCGCACTTAGTACAGATAAAGACAAGGTTTACCGTTTAGCACTGGAAGGACAGAAGTTTGAGAAACCACAGGATGTAATCAAAGATCCGTATGTGTTGGAATTTCTTGGCTTGAAAGAATTGCCAGAATATTCAGAGAGTGAATTGGAAAGCCGTATTATAGATAACTTACAGCAATTTTTGCTGGAACTCGGCAGAGGATTTGCATTTGTTGGCAGGCAGGTACGTTTTACCTTTGATGAAGAACATTTTATGGTTGATTTGGTATTTTATAATCGCCTGTTACGTTGCTTTGTCCTGTTTGACCTTAAAATCGGAGAATTAAAGCATCAGGATATAGGGCAGATGCAAATGTATGTGAATTATTATGACAGAAAGATGAAATTACCAGATGAAAATCCAACAATTGGAATTGTTCTCTGCAAGGACAAGAATAATGCTGTGGTAGAAATGACATTGCCAGAGGACAATTCACAGATTTTTGCAAGTAAGTATGAAACTGTATTGCCGAGCAAAGAAGCACTGCAAAAATTATTGGAAGAGCAAATGTCAGACGAAAAGGGGACTGATGGGGAATGAAACTACAATTTAGATATCTTTTCAGGTAACACAGGAGTATTTGCAGAGAGAAAATCCGATTATATGTCGAAAATGCCTGTGGCAACATTTTGGCAACAAAAATCCCGCCAACCACAAAAATGACATACCATATCATGCAAAATAAGGCATGTATTACACATAAAACACTGCAATAAACCAAGAAAATGGTATAACCAAATCCGTGAGGGTGGTAGAACAGTAGGTTCAGGCCGTGTTGCTACAATCATTGAGTAATACTGCAACGACTTTGAGTCGAGCGTATATTTGATAAAATAATAAAGCCGAGAGTATGCTTGCATGCTCTTGGCTTTTATTTTTTATCTGCATAGACATTCGACGAATGTCTATGCGCTTGTGATTGCGAAGCAATCGCAAGAGATATATGTAATTTCTATATATAGGGCGTGAGCCCGTGAGACAATCACGCGCAGCGTGGTTGTCATGCACGGTGGAATAAATTTGAGATATTCGACGAATGTCTATGCGCTTGTGATTGCGAAGCAATCGCAAGAGATATACGTGAGTTCTGGATATAGGGCGTGAACCCGTGAGATAATCACGCGAAGCGTGGTTGTCATGTACTTCGGAATATATTGTTTGAAGTTTATAATAGTTATGATATGATAAATATATACGTAAATTCCAATTTGACATAGGAGGAAGGGGGCGAAATAAGCAATGAATCAGGTAGAAGTTTTGGACAATGGCATAATATTTAACGGCAATTTGCTGACATTTCCACTTTCCTATGAAGATATACGTGCATTATTTGGTGAGGCTAGAATAAATGTACAAAACGATACCCATTTTGAATATTTCTATGATGAACTGGGAATATCATTTGAAGGTGCAACAGCATATCTTCGTAACTTGAAAAAACAGAAGGCCTATATAGATGATGCGCATAATATTACATCTATGACGCTGTATGTTACAGGGGAAAAAGTATTCGCAGAGTCAAAGACAGAAAAATGTTATATTGGCGGATTAAAAGTCTTAAATCAAAATATGGCACGTGACAGATTATATCCATATATTTTAGGCTACGGTTATAATTCAGAGGTCAAGGATGAGCAGGGTAATATGGTTCGGCAGATTCATATGGATATTGTTCTGAAGGTAGAGGATGAATTAAAGAGAAAAGATATTCCAGTCTATGAAGGAGATCAAATTCTATTAGATGTATATATCGGATTCAGGCCGGAACGTCCAAAGAGTGACGAGAATTACAATATCACTGTCCCTGATGAACCTTGTCTGACATTTGATACATTTAATTTTAAGCTCGCCGTGATACAGGAGCTTATGTACAATCAGGAAGTCTTGAAGCCATATTTTGATATATATGATTATATGATTTTCAAAAAAGCACATTGGAATCTTGAAACGGATAAAAATGTACGTGCTGCGGTAAGCTTCTTTAAGGAATTACCGATTCCAGCAAGTCTTGCAGGGCTGGTCAAAGAAATTAATATGGATGGCTCTGACGAAATCTATATGCAGATTGCACCAGAGTGGGACGGAAGAGACGAAAGATTTGGTTTCAAAAAGGTAACAAAAGCGGAGATGGAGCAGTTCCCTAATCTGAAGAAAATGCTCATTTTCGGAAATGAACGTGATGTAGAAAGCCTTAAAAAAGTATGTGCTTCATTGGGGATTGAAGTGGAACCTATGGCTTGCACGTCTGATTAGATGTGACGTGATGACAGAGCAATTGCAAGATATATACAAGAAGATTGTGTTGTTCGATATTAGATAAAATGATATACTGTGAGCTATAAGTGTTTGTTAATAGAAAGTGGGTTTAGCATTTGAATAATACGTTTAACCTTTCACAATTTGATGAGTATAGAGAAGATAATAGAAGAGAAGTGAAGAAAGCAAATGGCGGTTTGCCAAATTCCTTGTGGGATACATATTCTTCTTTTGCGAACTGTTATGGCGGAGTCATTATCCTTGGCGTCAAAGAAGAGAAAGACGGAAGCTGGAAAACGACTGGTCTTCAGAATGCTCCTAAACTTCGTAAGGAGTTTTGGGATAATATAAACAATGCTCAAAAGGTCAGCATAAATCTCTTATCAGAAGATGATGTTCAGACTTATGAGGTTGGTGATAATCATGATGTTATCATGGTTATTTATGTGCCGATGGCAAAACGTGAGCAAAAACCGGTGTACATTAATAATGATATTTTTAATGGTACATTCCGCAGAAACTATGAGGGTGATTATCATTGTACCCGGTTGCAGGTAAAGACCATGCTTCGTGATCAGACTGAGCGTACTATGGATATGGAAGTATTGGACAAGGTACCGATGGAAGATTTGAATTATGATACCATTCACGGATATCGTAACAGCCATCGTTCTTTAAAAGAGGGACATCCGTTTGAACGCCTGAGCGATCATGAATATTTGCGAAGTATTGGTGCTGCTGCAATTTCTGAAGAAGATGGACAGTTACATCCTACGGCAGCGGGCATGTTGATGTTTGGGGATGAGTATAACATTGTGAGACACTTTCCTGAGTATTTCTTAGATTACAGAGAGGAATTAGATCCTACCACACGTTGGAGTGATAGATTGCAGTCTAGTTCTGGTGAGTGGTCTGGAAATGTATGTGACTTTTATTTTAGGGTTTATAATAAAATTATTAAAGATGTTAAGGTGCCATTCAAAATGTCCGGTGGTGAGCGTGTTGACGATACACCGGTACACAAGGCAATTCGTGAGGCATTGGCAAATTGTTTAATTAATGCTGATTATCATGGTTTGCGAGGGGTTGTAATTAGAAAAGAGTCGGATAAGCTGGTTTTTGCAAATCCTGGTTATATCAGAACAGGTAAAAAGCAGATGCGTCTTGGAGGTGAATCAGATCCGCGAAATAAATCCCTTATGAAAATGTTTAACCTTATCAATATCGGTGAACGTGCTGGAAGCGGTGTGCCGAATATCTTTAATGTTTGGGCCGATGAAGGCTGGGAAGAACCGGTGATTGAAGAGAGATTTGACCCGGATAGAACAATATTGTTGTTATCATTCAAAAAAAGCGGCGATAAAAAAGCGGCGATAAAAAGCGGCGATAAAAAAGCGGCGATAAAAAGCGGCGATAAAAAGGTAACTAAAAAAACAAAAATGCAATATGATAAAATTCTCGAATTTATGGAATATGGCAAAGAATATAGCATTTGGGATTTTTGTGAATTATTAGGATTAAAAGAAAGCCGGACGAAAGAAATTTTAAAAGGTCTTTCGGATTATATTGAAATTATTGGTAGTAATCGAGATAGGAGATATAGAAAAAAATAAGTTAATAAAGTTGTTTCTATTTTAAGGAACATGTAATGAAGCTGAGAGTATATTTATATATTCTTGGCTTTTATTTATATTACTTGAATTAAAAGGTTAACCAATCCCCTTCCCAATCCGATAACATACATATAAAAGCTCAAAAGGAATTGAGCTCGAAAAACTTCAAGGATGAAGTAATAAGGTTTTCAGAGGTATAGGGGATTACTATACCTATTTCTGTTTTATTTCTTTACCCTTGTAGTGGGCTTATTTCCTATGTGAAAATGTGTAATTTATAGTTGTGATAAAAAGATCAGAGTCTGTATTATGGAAACTCAGGTGAAACAGTATAAATCTGGAGGTGAGACGATGTATACAGGAACGATTCAGAGTCAGGTCAGTCTGCAAATGCTGGATCTGAAATGGCAGAAAAAGAAACAGGATATCAATAGTAAGAAGGATACAGAGGGCATGACGCAGGATGAGATTCTGTTGGACAGTCTGGAACGACAGGCACAGACGGAGCGGGAGCGCTCTGCGACCAGTGAGCTGTATACGAAGTTGAAAACCGGCGGAACGCTGACGGAAGAGGAAATCGCGTATCTGAAGGAGCATGATCCGGAAGCACTTGCAGAATACGAGAAAGCGCAGACGGAGAAGAAAGCGTATGAAAATGCGCTGAAAAATTGTCGGACAAAGGAAGATGTACAGCGACTCAAATTGAATCGCATGGGAAGTTTTGCGGCACAGGCGAAAGAAATCGCAAGCAATCCATACATTCCGAAGGACAAGAAGGTAGTGCTTATGCAACGGCTGAATAATGAGGTGTGTATGATTCGTGATGCACATCAGGCGTTTGAAAAGAGCCGGGCATATGAGGAGCTTCCAGAGGAACAGGAGCTGCGCAGGGAAGCTACGGAAGAACAGGCAGATGAGACGAAGGCGCGGATGGATGCGGAGGATACAGATGTAGAGGATCGAGAGGATGTAAAATCTGTAGATGATAATGAGATGGATGATGAGTTGACAGATATAGAACCAGCATACACAAAAGAAGCAGTAACATCAAAATCAACAAAAACACAGCACAAAACAACTACGTCCGAACACACGAATACACAAGCATTTACAAAAAATAGAAATATAGAAACACCCCCACAATCATTCACGGAGATATCCGAGGATATAGAACGATTCCTGCGGCGCAATCACAGCGGCAGGGGAAGCTTTACAGCACAGGTATAGGAGAGGCAGGTATGAATGAAGTTCATACCGGGAATTGGTTATTACACGAAGGGAGAGAAACAAATGGCAAATTTATATGGAGTATCTGCGTATCAGCAGGCGAACAGCACATGGAACAACACCCGCACAAATAACACGAAGACGGACTGGAAGAATGCGGAAAAGACGGATGCGCAGAAAACAGAGACAGACAATGCGAAAACGACGACCTTCAATCCAGCCGATACGACAGGCTCGCTCGTTCCAACCACGAAGAGCGGATATGGTACGGTGATTGGAAATGTGGAGCTGTCTGACAAGGCGAAGGACTATTACAATAAGCTCAAAGCCAAGTTTGGAAATATGGATTTTATACTTGTAAGCAAGGACATGAAATCGCAGGTACAGGCAAATGCGGCGGCATATGGAAATGCGAGCAAGCAGGTTGTACTGATCGATGATGAGAAAATCGAGAAGATGGCAACGGATGAGTCCTTCCGTAGAAAATATGAGGGAATTATTGCGATGTCACAGGCAAAGCTGCAGGAGGCAAAAAACAGTCTGACAAGCAGCGGCGCCAGTGTAAATAACTTTGGTATGTCTGTTGATGCAAATGGAAAGACAACGTTCTTTGCAACTGTGGAAAAGGCGGCTAAGAAGAAGGCGGAAAAGAAAGCGGCAGAGAAAAAAGCTGCACAAAAGAAAGCGGAAAAGGCGAAAGACAAGAAACTTGCGGAGAAAAAAGCAGCAGAGAAGAAGGCTGCAGAGAAACAAGCAGAAGAGTCGGAGAATAATGAAGGAACAACGGTTGCAGGTGACAAAGAATATGTGCAGATCACAGCCGATTCGATGGAAGAACTGATCAACAAAGTTTCTTCTTATGCATATGACAACTCCGAGCGAAATGTACTGACGGAAAGCGAGAAGAAGGTTGGACAGAAATTTGATTTCCGGGGATAGCGTATCAAAGCGGAGGTGACAGGGATGAGGATTGAAGATGCAAGAGTGCGGTACAACGTACAAATCAAAACTTACTACTCGAAGCAGAAGGAATTGTATGCGCAGAAACAGAATCTTGAAGAGAAGATAAAGACGACCGAGAATGGCGCGGAAGTATACAAGAATGAATCGGCGATTCTGGAGCTGCAATACAATGCTGTCAATGAGAAGAGACAGGAATATCAAGATTACATGGACAAACTAATGGAGCAGTGGCGTATGATATCAGATAAGATATCAAGCAAACAGCAGTCGGATGCGATGGCAGACCAGGCGAAAGAGATGAGCAAGATCATGCTTGTAGCAAGACGCATTATGTGCGGGGATAAGGTTCCACCAAAGGATGAGAAGAAGCTGATGGAATTTGATTCGAAGCTTTATATGATGGCAAAAAATACTGCTGCTATGTTAGCGATTCGTAAGCGAAAAGAACACAAATCATTGTGGGAGGATGAAGAAGAAAAGGAGCAGGTAAGCGCAACCGAAGAAGCAAACAATACGGAAGCATTTGCGGATGGACCAGAGGTTGTGGATGTAGATACTACGATCAGCAATGCCACCGGGGAGCTTGATACATCAGGAGAATAAGATGAACTATAAAATATTAGTCGTAGATGACGACAGATCAATTACAAATCTATTGCAAACCGAACTTGAACAAGCTGGGTATGCGGTATCTGTGTCGCATGATGGAAATGCAGCGGTTGTAAAGAATCAGACAGAACAGCCGGATCTCATTATAATGGATGTGATGATGCCAGACTGCAATGGTTTGATGGCGACAATGAAGATTCGGGAATCCAGCAACGTTCCGGTACTTATGCTATCTGCGAAGGCGGAGGGCAGTGACCGGATTCTTGGATTGGAAGTTGGTGCCGATGATTATCTCGTAAAGCCGTTTATGAAGCAGGAGTTGCTGGCGCGTGTGAAAGCATTGCTTCGTCGGTATGATCATTTTGGATCAATACGGGAGAATGCAAAGCATGAGATTCTGACATGCAGGGATGTGGAACTGAATACTGCAACGAAGGAATTTGTTGTGCGGGGCGAGCTGGTGCATCTGACTGCGACCGAATATAAAATTGTGGAATATCTGATGAAGAATGCCGGGATTGTTGTAACAGCGGAACAGATTTATCAGGCGGTTTGGAAAAGTGACGCCTACTCTGTGGAGAATACAGTGATGATACACATCAGCCGAATCCGGGAGAAGATGGAAATCAATCCGAAGAAACCAGAGTATATACAGGTTGTATGGGGGATAGGGTATGTTTTCAAAAAATAAAAAGTGGATGGCACTGATCTTTCCGTTGGTGACGGCGATACTTCTGTTCCTTAGCTGCTTTGCATATCGGAAAGCCGAAGAAAACAGCCAGACAGCGGAGCATATGTATGCGGTACAGCCGACGACAGAACCGACAACGATGGAAATGCGGACAACAGAAGCCGTGAGTGATGGGGATGTAAATGGTGTGGCGGCGGAAGCAAATGCTCCATCCTACGCGGCAGCTGTCCAGGAATATAACGTTGCACAGGAAGATCTGAAGAAGGTACAAACAGATGCGAGAAATTACAGGATTGTTTTTGTATGTGCGCTCGTAGTGGGGATTGCAGCGTGGATTGGGAGCTTTGTTGTATTACACAGGTATCTGGTTATATTGGGCGTAGAATTGGATGTCTTAGTTTTGACAGGCACATTGTATCAGGTTACCACATGGTATGTGACAGCATGGATATTCTGGGCGATATTATTTTTGCTGCTGTGGATAAGTGTGTATGCATGGCATGATCTTATAACATGGGTGCGGCATGGTTTTTCTACGGATGCATCAGTCGTTTTTCGGATCGCGGGCACATTAAAGAAGCGGACAGGACACGGATATGTATTTCTGGTGTTTGCAGGCGGCTGGTTCACGGTGTGCACCATAGCTTTTTCCTTGATGGTAAATAGAGCAGCACATAACTGGATTTTGACATCCGCATATTTCCGCATGGCGATGATTATGTGTGGATACTGTATGCTGACAGCGCTTCTGGTTGTGATTCGATATGTGCGGGCAGTGGCACATATGGAAAACCAGATCGGACGTTTGCATCAGGGGTTGGAGCCGGAGTTAAGGAAGGACATTTACGCAGACACAGAGTGGATGCTGGCAGACCTGAAGCATGCGCGTGATCAGGCAATCGAAAAGGCGGTCGTCAGCGAACGATTTAAGGTGGATCTGATCACTAATGTATCGCATGATCTGCGTACACCACTCACGTCGATTCTTGGCTATGGAGAATTGTTATGTGGAGAGACACTTTCAAAGGATGGACAGGCGTGGCTTACACAGTTGAATGGACAGGCAGGCTATATGCGGGACCTTGTCGACGAGCTGTTTGAACTGACCAAGATTTCCAGTGGCGCGCTCAAAGCGAAGAAGGAAGCTTTTGATTTGATCAAGCTGTTGGAGCAGACAATCGGTTTGCTGGAGGATAAGCTGCAGGCACAGGAACTGACGGTGAAGCGGCATTATAGTGCAGAGCATATAGAGATACAGTCGGATGGTGCGATGCTGCATCAGGTATTTGTGAATCTGATTGGAAATGCAATCAAATATTCACCGGCATGCGCCCGCATACATATTCGTGTAACTGAATCTGAGTCGGACGTGACAGTTCGCATGAGCAATATTGCATCTTATGAAATGAATTTCACACCGGAGGAAATCGTACAGCGGTTTGCACGCGGAGATAAAGCACGGAGTACCAAGGGCAGCGGGCTTGGACTTGCGATTGCGCAGACCTATACCGATGCGGTTGGCGGAACATTTCATATTGAAATCGATGATGAACAGTTTATCGCGGTTGTGGAAATTCCCAAATAACAATCGGAGCAAACTGCATTGTAGGAATTGAAAGAAAACTGAAAGAAAAGAATCAGAAGAATGAAAGTCTTTCTCTGTATGATACAGGCAGTATTGGCAGAGGAGGACTTTTTCTATGGAAAAAAGGGAGGATGGCATCAATCTGATTCGCGTAATTGGACTGCTGTTTGTATTTGGGTTTCATTTCTATTTATATAATGGGTATTATCATCAAAAGCAGATCGGTGCAGCCATGCTGTTTGCAAATGCATCCCGTGGTTTATTCTTAAGCTGCAACGGACTTTATATGATGTTGACCGGGTATTTAAAGTCGGGGAAAACAATCAACAGACATTATTATAAATGTATTCTTTCCGTGGTTGTAAGCTACGTGCTTGCAGCGTCTGTTTCAATTCCAATCCGACATTTTTTCTTAGGCGATCCGCAGCCTTTTTCTATATGGAAAGAACGGTTTTTGTCGTTTAGCGGCGTGTACTACGGCTGGTATATCCGGATGTATATTGGGTTGATTCTGATTAGTCCGCTGATAAACATTGCAATCAAAAGCATTACAGATAAGAAGCTGCTTTTGTGGATTATGGTCTCCTGTATAGCGGTAACGTCGTTTGCGTCAGCCACGCCATATACGATATTTCCGGCGTATTGGGAGACTGCATATCCGCTCAGTTATTATGTGATTGGTGCGGTTATTAAGAAACTACAGCCGAATGTGAAAGAAGGAATCTGTGTAGCAGTGATTTTGATCGTGGCGTTTGGAACCGGCAGTGTGACGCTCCTGTCCACAGATGGGAAACTAGGGGATGCGGTAAAATGGGAGTTCGGAGCAATCTGGATCATGATGATCGGTGTCAGCATCTTTTTGCTTCTATATAAGATAAAATTATCAGAACCATTTTCCTGTCTGGTGCGGTTTGCTGCCAGAGGATCATTTTTCGCATACATGCTTTCCAATCTGATGGATGCATGGATTTATGAGCTGGTGCCGGTGTGGAAAAATCCGAAGTATTATGGCCTGGCATTTATGTGTTTGACGATACCGAGCTACATACTGATGATAATTGTTGGAAATGGAATGCAAAAGCTCGTGGATTGGACATTGCGGAACATTTCGCGAAAACGCTTGTAATTGTAAAAATTATCTCTTATACTTTTAAGACAGGGGACACTCTGTGGGACAAAAGAAGCGTCCCCAGGAGGATAGAAATGATTGAAATACGCGAAGCAAAAGAGGCGGATGCAGCCAAGCTGCTTGCCATCTATGCACCATATGTGGAACATACAGCAATTACATTTGAATATGAAGTGCCGACGCTGGAGGAATTTATCGAGCGAATCCGGCAGACGAAAACAAAGTATCCGTATCTTGTTGCACAACAGGATGGAAAAGTGCTTGGGTATGCATATGCCGGGCAGTTTCATGCCAGAGAAGCGTATGCATGGGCGGTTGAGACATCCATCTATGTAGATGAAAGCTGTAAGCATATGGGAATCGGTGGAAAGCTGCATGCGGCACTGGAAGAAGCATTGAAAGAACAGGGATTTTTAAACATGAACGCCTGTATCGCCTATGCACCGAAGGAGGACGAATACCTGACGAATAACAGCGTGGAATTCCATGCGCACCTTGGCTATCGTATGGTCGGACAGTTCTATCAGTGCGGGTATAAATTTGGACGCTGGTATGATATGGTCTGGATGGAGAAGTTGATCGGAGAGCATGGAGCGAATCCGAAGAGCCCATTTTAAGAAAGAGGTGATAGCATGAAAGTTGTAATTACGGCAAGAGATTTTGTGACAGAGGATACGCGGGCGATTGATCTGCTGCGGGCACAGGGATATGACGTTGTAGATTACAGTCGTGAAAGCATTGGAAATGGAATCAGCGAGGAAGCGCTTGCTACATATGTCGGGGAAGCGGATGTTATGATCGGTGGATTGGAACCGGTAGGACAGGAATTGCTTGCGCGATGCCCGAATCTGAAGCTTCTATCCAGACGATCCATCGGATATGATACGGTGGATATTGATGCCTGCAAGGCGCATGGAGTATCGGTTGTGCGCGCAACTGGGATGGTAGAAGCAGCGGTTGCAGAACATGTGATGGCGTATATTTTATATTTTGCACGGGAACTGGATAAGCAGAATCAGGCGATGCATGAAGGAAAATGGGAACGCTTTCTGACATATGGCGCGAAGAACCGGGTGCTTGGACTGGTCGGTTTTGGCGGCATTGGCAAGGAGATTGCGAAGCGGGCAGAAGCATTTGGCATGGAAATCTTATACTATTGCAGACACCCAAAGCCAGAATGGGAAGCGCAATATCACGTGCGTGCCTGCAGTCTCGACGAACTGCTTGCACAGAGTGATTATATCTCAGTCAATGTGCCGCTTACGGAAGCAACGCGGCATATGTTTGGCAGAGAAGAATTTGCGAAAATGAAGAAAGAATGTGTATTTATCAATATTGCACGCGGACCGGTCGTGGATGCGGAGGCACTTGCACAGGTACTGAGGGATGGGCAGATCCGCGGGGCAGGCGTTGATGTTTACGATCAGGAGCCGTGTACAGATTCGCCTTTGCGGGATTGTGCAAATGCGGTACTGACACCACATACCGCACCTTATACGAGCGAGAACTTCAATGCACTGAATCTGAAGGCGGCTGAAAATGTGATTGCATTTTACAATCATACATTGGAAGAAAAATACCGGTTGGTATAAATTTGTTGAAACCATAAAAAAAGTAAATTGACATAGCCGTACGGCTTATATTATACTAACAATAGTAAAATTAAGTCGAACGGCTTATTTTTATAGATGAATTTTTAAATTATGCCGTACGGCGAAGAGGAATGGTAAATATGAAGATAAGAAGTGTAGAAGAATTAGGTGAAGCAATTCGTACGCGAAGAAAAGAACTGCATTATACACAGGCGTTTCTTGCGGAATTTACAGGGTTCAGTGTCAGCTTTATTTCAGATGTTGAACGTGGGAAAGCGACGGCGGAGATTGGAAAGACATTACAACTTCTGATGATATTGGGATTGGATCTGTCGGTGGAAAGGAGAGCATGAGTTGCGGCAATTAGAGGTATACATAGAAGAATATGGGGATTTTGTGCTGGCTGGACAGATACAGGGGGAGACTTGGGAAGATGCGACATTTAAATACGAGGAGTCTTATCTGGAAAATCAAAGTCATCGATCGATTTCAATTAGTTTGCCTTTTCAGGAAGATGCTTTTTCGCCATTTGAGACACGATGCTATTTTGAAGGGTTACTGCCAGAAGGATATACGAGAAGGTGTGTGGCAGGATGGATGCATGTTGCAGAGGAAGATTATTTGTCTGTGCTTGCGGGACTTGGGAATGAGTGCCTGGGGGCTGTTCGGATTTGTGAACCAGGTGCGGGTGAATGCAGTCCGTCGTATAAAAAAATTTCAAGGGAGGAATTGCTGGAATTTGCCAAAGAAGGGGCTTCAAAATCAGCTCAGTTTTTGGCAAAGGCACATCTTTCGTTGACTGGTGCGTCCGGGAAAACAGGTTTATATTATGATAATAACGATGGATGGTATATGCCGTTTGGAACGGCACCAAGTACACATATTGTAAAGCAAAGTCATGTTCGGCTGAGCGGAATCGTTGCAAATGAACAGTTATGTCTGCGTACAGCAAAGATATTGGGAATAGATGTACCGGAAAGCTTCATTATACCAATTGGAACGGGAGAGCATATATTGTTTGCAACCAATCGTTTTGACCGGCTGATGCAGGAAGATAGCCGGGAAATAGATGGTAAAAAAATTCCATTCCGATTGCAACAGGAGGATTTTGCGCAGGCACTTGGTGTTCCAGCTTCTCAGAAATATGAGAAGGTAGGGGACTCTTATTTAAAGCGTGTGTTTACATTATTAAGGCAGTATTCAGACAATCCGGTGGAAGATCAATTGAAGTTATGGGATATATGTATCTTTAATTATTTAATTGGAAACACGGACAATCATATTAAGAATATTGGATTGCTATATGGCAAGGATCGAAAAAAAATTCGGCTCGCTCCGGCATATGACATTGTCTCAACGATGATTTACGAGGAAAGTACAGAACAAATGGCAATGGCAATTGATGGAGAACTGGATATCCGCAAGATTACAAAAGAATCATTTCGGGCAGAGGCAAGGCATATTGGACTCGGAGAGAGAATCGCAATGCGCAGGTTTGAACAAATGCAGAATTCTTTTGAAAATGCACTTGCACAGGCGAAGGAAGAAATACAGGATGAGGGATATCCGGGCGTTGAAGGAATCTATGAGAAGATTTTGAGGAAACCCAACCAAATCACCACTTAAATCGTCTATAAAACGAAAGCCATACAAAACTTATAGGCGAGAAAGGAAACATACATATGGAAAACATTCAGGATTTAGTAGCGCGGGTGATAAGCGGGGACATGCAGGCGTTTGAGGCAATCTATCAGGCGACGTACCGACAGGTGTATTATACCTGTCTGAGCTTCCTGCGAAATGAGCAGAACACGCTGGATATGATGCAGGAAACGTACATCACAGCACTTACCCATTTGCAGCAATTAGAGGAACCGGAGCGGATTACCGCATGGTTAAACCGGATCGCGGTCAATAAATGTAAGGATTTTCTGACGAAGAAGATGCCGGTGCTGATGGACGAAGAGAGCATCATTGACCAGCCGGTATTAGAGGAAAATGATAACTTCCTGCCGGAAAGCTACGTGTTAAATGCAGAGAAACGGAAGATCATCCTCACGATCATGCAGGAGGAATTAACGGCAATCCAGTATCAGACGATTCTCCTTTATTATTTCGATGGGATGAGCGTGCCGGAGATCGCGGCATGTATGGAGTGCCCGGAAGGTACGGTAAAATATCGTCTGTCTGCAGCGCGAGGCAAGATCAAGCAGGGCGTGCAGGATTATGAGAATACAAATGGTATCAAGCTGTACTCATCTGGCAGTGTGGCATTGCTTACTGCAATCTTCATGGCGGAGTCCCAGTCGCTTGTGATTCCAAATGTGCTCAGCAATATATTTGCCGGGGCAGCGGGACTTGCTGGTACAGCGGCAGGCGTAGCAGGTGCGGTTGCATCGACAGGGACAGCATCAGCAATTGGTGGAAGCACTGCGGGAGTTGCTACAGGAACTTCTGCAGGTGGTGCTGTAGGAGCAACCGCCACGGCATCCGCAGGTACCGGAGCAACAGTTGTGGGCACGAAAGCAGCAGGTGCCGCAGCTGGAAAGGCGGCTGGCAAGGCAGGTATCAAAGGACTCTTCCAGACACTCAAGGCGAAGATTGTTGCGGGGGTTGCGGCAACGGCAGTGGTCGCCGGTGGCGTCGCGGCAGGTGTCGCGATGCATAACAAGCCGGATACCGGGAAACATTACAAGGACTATGATATCGTTATATGTGACAATGAGTATATGACGCTCACAATCGACCGCGTGTATGAGCAGGGCTATATTCCGGATCAGGAAGAAGTTGAATATCCGATCAAAGAAGATCTCTGGAACACGGAGAGCAATGTTGTACGCTACACAGTTAAGAATAATCTTCATAAGCAGATTTTTTATGAGTTCCGTTTCTTAAGCGCAAATGGAGAATGGATAGATGATGACCGGGAGACGGAGACGACCTGGTATCTGGATGCTGACGATGAAATGACGATATGCATGAACAATCCCAATCGGTGGATTGGGAGCACGGGAAGGGATTCGCTCACATGGGCAAAGACCGAGCTGTATGTGTGGATGATGAATGACGCGGGCGTTGCAGAACAGCTTGACTATGAAATACAGGATGTGTATTTTACGGATAAGGACAAGATTGCTCCGAACTATGAACGCAAACCAAAAGAAGGGGACGAGGTAGTCGTGGATAACGATCAGGTGCGGATCACGTACATTGGTTCCTATATCATTGACGAGCTTGACAAAAATGCATTTTCCAATGATCCATATTTCTATGTGGAAAATAAGACGGACCATGACTTAAAGATAGAAGTGGAAGGAACCGCGACACTGGATGGGAAGACTGTAAAGATGGATCAGGTGTATGATAAGTTCCCGGTATTGGCGGGGTGTAACGGCTATATAACAGGTGTGTGGACAAGGACCAGTGAAACCGGGGAAAGGGACGACAAAGAAGCGGCGGCGGAGATTATCCGGGCGAAGACACCATTTGATGTGACGTTCAAGGTGTATGACTACACGGAAAGCTATGGGGGATATATCAATGATAATGTGTATGGTACCGCCCATGGTAATTCAATAAAAGAGATTTTAGATCCAACCATGAAGCAGTACAACGCGCAGATTGTAATGAGAAATATAAATGATTAAAATGGGAATAATAGAATTATCTCTTGCTATATTGCGGAAAAGTGTATAAAATACAAACTATCAAAATACTAAACAAAAAGGATATATGGAAGATTATGAAGAAAGTTGTAAAATTCGGTGGTAGTTCATTAGCAAGTGCGGAACAGTTCAAGAAGGTTGGAGCAATCATTGCAGCTGATGAGAGTCGTGTCTATGTTGTTCCTTCTGCACCTGGAAAGAGATTTCCGGAAGATACCAAGGTAACAGATATGCTTCTCCATGTGTATGAGACAGCAAAAGCAGGGGAAGATATTACAGAAGAGATTAAGGCAATCAAGGCAAGATATGATGAGATTATCACAGGTCTTGAACTGAAAGATTTCTCACTGGATAAGGATTTTGAAGAGATCACAAAGAAGCTGGTTGAAAATCCATTGGAGGATTACGCTGCATCACGGGGAGAATTTCTGAATGGTAAGGTTATGGCTGCATATCTTGGCATTGAATTTATTGACGCCGCAGAGGTTATCTTCTTCAATTCCGAGGGAAATCTCAACAGCTATAAGACAGAGAAGGTGCTTAGCGAAAGACTGTCGAAGGCACCACGTGCAGTTGTTCCTGGATTTTACGGACTTGGCAAAGATGGAAATGTTAAAACATTTTCCCGTGGCGGTTCCGATGTGACAGGTTCGATTGTGGCGCAGGCAAGCCGGGCAGATGTCTATGAGAACTGGACAGATGTATCTGGTTTCCTTGTAGCTGACCCACGTATCGTTCCGAATCCAAAGCCAATTAAATATATCACTTACAGAGAGCTTCGTGAGCTTTCTTATATGGGTGCATCCGTTCTTCATGAAGATGCGATCTTCCCTGTTCGTAATTGTGGTATTCCAATCAATATCCGAAATACAAATGCACCGGAGGATCCGGGTACATGGATTGTTGAAAGCACATGCCAGAAGCAGGATTATGTTATTACAGGTATCGCTGGTAAGAAAGATTTCTGTACGATTTTTATTTCAAAGGCCATGATGAATTCTGAAATCGGCTTTGGAAGGAAAGTACTTCAGGCTTTTGAGGAAAATGATATTTCATTTGAGCATATGCCATCCGGTATCGATACCATGACAATCGTGGTTCATGAGGATGAGTTCATGCACAAGGAGCAGAGAGTGGTATCTGCCATTCATCGTCTTGCAGAACCGGATTCCGTTGAGATCGAATCAGGACTTGCGCTGATCGCAGTTGTTGGTCGTGGTATGAAGTCTGCAAGTGGTACAGCGGGTAAGTTATTCAGTGCACTTGCAAAGGAAGGAATCAATATTAAGATGATCGATCAGGGATCTTCGGAGCTGAACATTATCATCGGAGTCAGAAACAAAGACTTTGAGCCGGCAATCAGGGCAATTTATGATACATTTATTGTAGATAAAGACAAGAAGAATAAATAATTTTATAGATCTGAGTTTAACGAGCAGGCTGGGAATGCCTGCTCGTTTTGTTTTATATACTAATTAAATTCACTGATTTGATTTTAAAATAATGCATGGACAAAATATATCAATTTAAAATTAAATTTGTTTGACATACATTTGATGACTATGATAAAGTTTAATATAAGTAACTGGATTATGATCGTAATCAGGAGAGGGAGCAATCGATGAAAAAACGGATTCGTGCATTAAAAGCAATTATATTAGTGATGATCATGGTGGTGGAACTGGTTGGTGCAGATGCATTACATGTATTTGCAGAGACGTTTCAAGTAAATCAAGATACAACGGTAACAGAGAATTCAGCAGATGGATCTACCAATGATTATTTAATGATGGGAGGAACGTTAACGATAAATAAAACCGATGAAACCGGAAATCCCATTACTGTTGGAAAAATATATGGATCTGGTGGAGCTGTTGTGAATTATGGCATAATAACCAATATTGATAATTATTATGGCGATACAATTACAAATGCGGAGGATGCGACGATTACTTCCGTGCAGAATTCAAGTGCGGATATTACCAATAATGGATTGGTTGGAGCGCTTGCAATGGGATCAGGGGAAACTGTCACGAATGCCGGTTCTATTGGCACACTCACAATGGGGGCATATACAACATTGAATCTAAATGGCGGGACGATTACAACGCTCAGGGCAGGAGAAGTTACTGATAATGACGACTCTTTAAATAAGATAGTGGTGGGAGGAAATGCGATCATTCATTCCATGACGGGAGCCTTTAACATCAGTGGTTACGGCATGATGCAGGTAACTGGCTCATTGAATCTGACAGGAGATTATTCAGAGCCGGCCTGTACGATATCGGTATCTGACGAAACAAAAATTACGATTCCTTCTGGTTCAAAGGTAAAAGTAACTTATGGGAACGATACCTATGTGTTAACGAAGGGAACAAACCAGACATTGCGGGATATTGAGGGCCATATCATTACGTTAAATATGCTGGATGAGGCGGAAAAAACATTGGAAGAGGTGTCTGTCTTGCCTGCAGGGAAAAAGTATCTGAATGGGGAACAGGCAGTCGCAACGTATAGAGCAAAGGAAGGATATTATTTCCCTCAAAATTACAGTATTTCAAAATCACAGAATGCAGGCAGTGCAAATGTAAAACGGTTAGATGCAAAAAACATCGAAGTAACAGTTACAGCTACCGGAGATGAAAACCTTGCATTTGTCATTCCGGCAGCAAATGCACAGAAATTACAGAATGCACCGACAGGGCTTGTGGGCGGTATTGGAAAAGTATCCGGAGTCACAACAGATATGGAATATGCAAAAGAGGAAGATGCTGTAGATTGGACATCAATAAAAGAATTGACGGATGATACAATTACAATGGAGTCAGGCACATGGTATTTCCGTTACAGGGGAACCGATGATAAAAAAGCAAGTGTAGCAGTTCCGGTGACTGTGAAAAAAGAAGGGATTGCAAACATTGAATTAGAAGATGTGTATTATGGAAGAGTTCCAAGTCCAAAAGTTACAACCACGACAAATGTTGGAACGAAGGCCTTGATACAATATAAAAAAGCTTCTGCAGACGATAGGGAATATAGCTCGATTGTTCCAATGGCAATTGGAGATTATATAGTTCGTGTAACTTATGGGGCTGTTGGTGAGTATGGAGAGACAGTTACAGAAAAGAAATTTTCAATTAAATTTCTGAATGCACCAGATACAGCATATACACTGCAGGGCAAGGTGGGTAAGCATGGATATTATGTATCGGATGTGATTGTGAAACCAGTGAGCGGTTATACAATATCTACAGAATTAGATGGTACATATGTAAAATCCTTGTATATTCGGAAATCTCAAGCAGAGACGAAAATTTATCTGAAAAATGAAGCTGGTGCGAAAACCGGTGCAATTCGTTTAGCCGCAATTAGGATAAAACAGGAAAAACCAAAGATGAACCTGGAAAATGGAAAAACGTATTATGGAGATTCGCAGAAGCTTGTGATTCAGGATGAATACCTCAAGCAGGTATATGTAAATGGCATATTGCAGAGGCTGAATGGATCAGAGCTTGTGATGGAGCTTGGTTCTGACAATGGTAAGAAACAATATAAGATTATGGCAGTTGATATTGCAGGAAATATAAAGACAATTGTTGTAACTGTTGCTGCGGGCTGGATGAAAACAGGAATTGTTCCAGGAGGAGTTCTGGTAAATCTGGAAACAGGAACGGGATATAAACTTGGCTCTGGAAATTGGAACGTGAAAGGGGATACAACTTCGTATAGTGGAGATGCCATGTTTTATGTGAAAAAAGATGGTTTCTATACATTTCAAAGACGCTAAATAGATAATTAGTGTAAAGGTTTTTCAGTTATTATAAAGATAAGGTGTCGAACGCCATCGGAGAATGTCCGAAGGTGGGAGGCATCTTTCCTTTTGTCACAACGGAAATCAATTGGGAGTTCTTTGATCTTAAAATCGGACACAGCATAACTGGCGATCATTTCGGACGCAAATTCCATGCCTGTGCATTGCAGGTTCAGGCTGCGGACAGAGGCAGCGGAGAAACCACGCAGACCACAGTGGAAGTCATAGATGGATGTATGGAAACGTTTCCGCCCCAGAAAAGAAAGAAATGGAATACCAATATATTGGTGTAAAAATGGCATTGCATGATCTTCCATGCGACCAGCAAAGCGGTTGCCAATGACGAAATCATATCCGGAAAGAAGGGCATCTACAAAAGGCTGCAGTTTGGAAAAATCATAACTGTAGTCACAGTCTCCCATGATGATATACCGGCCATTCGCTGCATGAATTCCGCCCAGCAAAACGCTCCCATATCCTTGGTTTGAAACAGAAATGACGCGGGCACCGAGTTGCCTGGCAATGAGGGGAGAGCCGTCCGTGCTTCCGTTATCTGCAACTAGAATTTCAGCAGATAAATCCGAATCAGAAAGGAACTTTTGAATTTCCTGAATACACAGAGGAAGTGTCTGACGTTCATTTAGGCAGGGTAATAAAATTGTGAATTCCGGGATGGAATTTGAAATATTAGTCATAAATTCTCCAAAGTGTGATTATTATTTTATATCAAAGCTACCATATAGGACAAAAAATGTCAAATAACAAAATAAAAATCATTTAATTGAGCTTTAATAAAATATTATAATTAAAAATGCAATTTAAAATGAGTTATAATTGACATATAATTGATGTTTTGCTAAAATTTCATCAGTCAAATTTGTTTATTTTTGTGAATTTATTTGTAGTTAAAACAGGAGAGGATTATGGAGAAAAAAAAACGCAGATTCTTGGTTCTGATTGCCATATCAATTGTAGTAATTGCAACGGCCATTACGATCATATTGCTTGTTATGAAGAAGAAAGATTCTTATCGAGTGATTAAGATTTATGAAGTCGAGGGAACTGCATATGTACAGCGGAATGGCATTAGTGATATTGCACCGTATGCAAATATGTTGTTGGAATCAGGCGATACCGTGCGTGTGGAGCAGGGATCCATGACATTAAAACTGGATGAGGATAAGTTCGTATATGTGGAAGCTGATACAGAGTTTTCACTTATTGCAGAGGGAACAAGTGAAAACAGCAAGACAAAAATTTCACTTACAAAAGGAGCAATTACGAATGAAATTCAGGATAAACTGAGCACCGAGTCTTCTTATGAGGTAAATACGCCGAATGCGACGATGGCTGTTCGTGGCACAGTATTCCGTGTAGAAATCACATATGATGAAGATGGAGTCTGCTATACGAAGGTCAGTACACTGGAAGGGAAGGTTGCCACCAGACTTATCTATGCGGATGGTTCAATCCGTGATAAAGAAGTAATGGTAGAACACGGCTATGAAGTGATCATTTATCAGGATGATAAGAATACTGATTATGTGGGAGATGCGGAGCCAATCGATTTCTCCAAGCTTCCGGCGTCAATCTGTGAGAAGTTTGAGGCTTTGATCGAGGAATTAAAAGAAGAAATGGGGCTGGAAGATGAAGCAACAACAGAGGATGATACGAAACAAGGCGAATACACGGTGACATTTCTATATAATGGTTCCACGTTTGGAACGCAGACAGTAAAGGCGGGAGAGTGTGCGAAGGAACCAACACTGATGCCGGAGGCAAGTGGAAGCTGGGATTATGATTTCTCTAAACCAGTAGAAGAAAATCTGATAATCAGGTGGAAATAACTGACACACAGAAAGAGAAAATATATAGCAGTACGCACTATGTATGGGGGTTTACATGGAGATTGAACGATTAAAAAAGGTAACAACAATCCAGGAATTTTTTCAGATTACAAATAGGGACGCAATCAGTGATGGAACAAAAGCGTTTCTTGAAGCCATGAAAGAGGTAAAAATTCCTTCCGGACAGGATATTGTGACGTATGGACAGGAAAGTGAAGATGGAATGTATATCATTTTAGAAGGAACTGCGGATGTATATAGTGCATCTGATTCACTGATTAATACGCTGTCTGTCGGAGATTTTATCGGGGAGTTAGGATTGATCAATGACGATATGCGTGCTGCAACTGTTCGGGCACGTGGAGATGTGGTTTGTGCTAATATTTCGAAGAAATTATTTGACGAGATTGCTTCAGCCAACCGGAAGGTATATGGCACATTTATGAACATGCTGTATACGAAAACCACGAAACTGGTTTCTGAACGTGAGCGTATCAGATCAGAGCTTGCAATTGCAACACAGATTCAGACCGGCTGCCTGGAAAACGACTTTACAGAGTTTAACCAGCTTCCGGATGTCAAACTGACCGCCAGGATGCGCCCGGCGAAAGAGGTAGGCGGGGATTTCTACGATATGTTTATGATTGATGAGACGCATGTATGTTTTCTCATTGCAGATGTATCTGGAAAAGGTGTACCAGCGGCCATGTTTATGAGTATGGCAAAGACCCATATCAAAAACTATGCGACACTTGGACTTCCGTTAGCTGAGGTTGCATCCCGGGCAAATAATCAGCTTTGTTATAAGAATGAAGCGATGATGTTTGTAACGGCATTTATTTGTGCCCTTGATCTTGAAACAAACAGGGTGACTTTTATCAATGCAGGACACAATCTGCCATTTGTACAGCACGTGGGCGGAAAATTTGAAATGATAAAAGCAAAGGCAAATATGGTGCTTGGAATGATGGAGGATGTACCTTACCGGGAACAGTATCTGGATTTGGAGAAGGGGGACAGCATTTATTTGTATACGGATGGCGTGACAGAGGCATTAAATCCGAAACAGGAGCTGTTAGGGGATGCATATCTTGAGGATATGCTTAACCGGCATAAAGATAAAGTAGCGGACGTAGATGCGTTTGTTGATGCAATGTACGACGAGGTGGATGCGTTTGCAGACGGTGAGATGCAGGCAGATGACATTACAATGGTGTATTTGAGCAGGAAGTAGTACAAAACATAAGAGGGGATTATGAAAAAAATTATTCGGGATTTATTAGAATCAATCATAGTATGGCTGTTTGTTTTTCTGATGATAGTCAGCAATCTTTTGTCGCCGCTCGATTATATCTTAAAGGATGCACTTTACCAGCAGCCACGAGGCGTGTTAAGCGACATCAAAATTATAGGCATTGATGAACGGACATTGGAAGAATTAGGCCCGATTGGTACATGGTCGAGACAATATTATGCAGATTTATTAAATGTGCTTAACACAGACGAGGGCTCAAAACCTGCAGTTATAGGATTCGATGTTATTTTCTCAGGAAATGTAGATGAAGAGGGTGACAAGGCGTTTGCAGAAGCTGCAAAAGAAAGTGGAAATGTTGTCTGTGCGTCACAGCTTATCTATAAGGAGAAAGCGGAGATTCGTGCAGATGGAGTAAAGACGTATCCGATTGATACGGTGATTTATCCATATGAAGCACTTCGGAAGGAAGTGACGAGTGCATATACCAATGTGGCGCAGGATTCTGACAGCACGGTGCGTCGTGTGCTTATGAAGGAAAACTATGATGGACAGGAACAGACGATGTTTCCACAGGCAATTTATGAGCTATATTGTCAAAAAAATGGACAGCAACCCAATACGATTGCTTCTGATAAGACAGGAAGAACGTTGATTAACTATTCCGGCAAACCGGGAGATTATGAGTGTATTTCTTTTGTAGATGTATTGAATGGGAAGATTGATAGTCGGACATTCAAAGATAGTATTGTGCTGGTTGGTGCATATGCATCCGGTATGCAGGATAATTTCAATGTGCCAAATGGCGGCGATCGCCAGATGTTTGGAGTCGAAATTCACGCAAATATTTTACAGGCATTCATCCAGAATCGTTTTTCTGTAAATGGAAATCCATATCTGTTTGGACTGTTGCAGGGATTTGTCTGTGCGGTCTTACACTTCCTGTTTAAGCGGACAAAAATCTGGGCATCTACGATATTACTTGTTGCAGGTGTTGGGGTAGAATTGCTTGCAGGCGTCATACTAAACAACAAAGGAATCACAATCAGTCTGATCTATGCACCACTTGTGATGATTATTTCATATATATATTGCCTGGCGATTGGATATATTCTGGAGAAGCTGAAACAGAAAAAGGTGCTCAAGGCTTTCAAGAAATATGTAGCACCGGAGATTGTAGACGAGATTGAAAAAAAAGGAGACTTTCATATCAGCCTTGGCGGTGAGAATCGGGATATTGCTGTTTTGTTTGTAGATATCCGGGGATTTACGACGATGTCAGAGGTTTTAGAACCAGAGCAGGTCGTTGAGATTTTGAACAGCTATCTGGCACTTACAACGAAATCCATATTTAAGAATAAGGGAACTCTGGATAAATTTGTCGGAGATGCCACAATGGCGGTGTTTAATTCTCCGTTTGATTTGGATGATTATGAGTTCCGGGCTGTTTGTGCTGCATGGGATATCGTGCAGGGCGGAATTGCATTGGAGGGAGAACTGATGGAACGGTTCGGCAGAAGTGTTGGATTTGGAGTTGGTGTAAACTGCGGACCAGCGGTTGTCGGAAATATTGGCTGCGATTTCCGAATGGACTTTACGGCAATTGGTGATACCGTGAATACAGCAGCCCGTCTGGAAGCAAATGCGAAGAAGGGACAGGTTTTAATCAGTGATGTTTTGTATGAACGGGTAAAGGATCGTGTGGAGGTAGAGGAAGTCGGAGCGATTCCTTTGAAAGGGAAATCCAATGAAGTATTTGTATATGCGGTAACAGGAATAAAGGGGGAACGTGCAAAATGAAATGTAAAAAAATTATGGTCATTCCACAACGGGATGCGCTTCCTTCTTATATTAAACTGGCGAATCAATTTGATCTTGGATTTGAGTACAATGATTTCTTTAATCCAATAATCTTAGATGATGAGAAGCAATTGGAAGTGGTAATTGCAGGATACCAGCAGCAAGATAAACTGCCGGAATATTGCACTATGCATGGGGCATTTTTAGATATAACAGTATTTTCAGATGATCCTTTAATCGCAAAAGCGTCGGATTATCGTGTGGAACAGAGTCTGATACTTGCTGAACGTCTAGGCGCAAGGGGCGTTGTATTTCATACAAATTATATCCCGAATTTTAAAACAGATTTTTATCGGGACGGCTTTGTAGAGAAGAATGCAGCATACTGGAGCGACAAGTTGACAAAACATAGAAATCTTCAGATTTACATAGAGAATATGTTTGACGACACGCCGGAATTGCTTGCACGACTTGCAGAGGCACTTAAGGAATATGATAATTTTGGAGTCTGCTTTGATTATGCGCATGCGCATGTCTTTGGAAATCCAGATGAGATTGAACAGTGGGTGAAGCTGCTTGCACCATACGTGAAGCATATACATATCAATGACAATGATTTTGCGCATGATCAGCACTTTGCAGTTGGTGATGGAAATATTGACTGGCAGAGATTTAAGGTTTTTTATCAAACCTATTTTTCGGAGGCAACTGTGTTAATTGAGGTAAATGGGATGGATAAAATCGAAAGATCCCTGGAATACATGGAACACTTGTGATAGAGGGGTGTGGCGATTGGAAAACAATAAGACAATTACAGTGGAAGCGTCAATGGAATATCTGGATAAAGTAACGACCGGGATAGAAGCGTTTTTAGAAGTGTGTGACTGTCCAAAGAAGATTGCAAAGAAGATATTGCTATGTGTGGAGGAATTGTATACGAATGTTGTAAATTATGCATATGATTCACCGGGCGGTAGTTGTACGATCGAGTTGAAAAGTCTGTCAGAGGAGACAGAACGTGGGGTCATAATCTGTATGCGGGATCGGGGCGTGTCGTTTGATCCATTTACAAAGGATGATCCAGACATTACGTTATCAGCAGAAGAAAGGGAAATCGGCGGACTGGGTATTTATATGGTGAAAAACATCATGGATACGGTGTCCTATGAATATAAGCAACAAGAAAATATAGTTACAATGACAAAAAAATGGCAGATTTAAACTGTCGGAAATGGGAGGTTATTATGGAATTAAAAAAAGAACAGGAAGGTAATAAGCTGATTGTAAGTGTGTCAGGAAGATTAGATACGAATGCAGCACCGGTTATGATGAAAGAATTGGAGGAACTGCTGTCAGACCCGGTTAAGGAGTTTGTGCTGGATATGAAAGCCTGCGATTACGTGGCGAGTTCCGGACTTCGTGCCATTTTATGGGCACAGAAGAAAATGAATGGGTTAGGTGGATCAATGGTTGTGAAGAATGTCATTGGAGATGTGATGGAAGTATTTGAGATGACAGGATTTGCAGATATTTTGACATTTGCGTAAGGGTGGTACATAGCGGAAAAAAGGGAGGTTATTATGGATTTTAAAGAGGAGATTGTACAGTTCGTGACGGACAAGGTCGGAGGTATTGTAGTTATAGCAGAGGGGTCTGCGGAGATTGTATATGCAGATTCTTATTTCGAGAAGAAATATGGAGATGTGGTAGTCGGCATGGATGCGGAAGAAATTTTTGCATGGAATGATGAGTGTCCTTTACTGGAGGTCGGTGGTGCATCAGTTGAATGGGAATATATAGATACAAATTCAAAGAAATATTTTAAATTCAACTCCGGATTGTTTGAAAAAGAAGGAAAAAATTATAAAATTCATCAGGTTACAGATATTACGGAATATATGGGATTAAATCGAGATATCACAAAGTATATGGGATTCTTCCGGAAGCTTTCAAAGTTTCAGACGGCAGTTCTTGAGAAGTTATCAGAGACGTATTATGAGCTGCTTCCAATGCTTGCAGATTATTTTAATACAAGCAAGGCTTATTTTATGATTCAAAGGGAAGATGTCATGGATGTCATTACCTATAATAAGATGGGAAGCATGTATAGCAATGACCGTATTTCATATGATGCATCGGTAGCTGCATTGTTTGAAAATAGTTGTGAGGATGATGTGCTGTTTGGAAGCTTTGATGAAAAAATTCAGGAGGTGCTCCGGTTAAATGGTGCAAAGGAAGACAGTGCATACCGTCTGCTTGTGAGTGGAGAAGTGTCTGACCAGAAGTATGCGTTGTACCTTGGGGTATGGCCAAATATGGACTGGGAGTCTGTGAATGAACCAACCCTGAAGAGCGTTATCCGTCTGTATATTGAAAATGGAGTTATGCGGGAAAAACTGGTTTATGCAAGTGAGCATGACGGCTTGACGGGGCTTTATAATAAGGCAAAATATATAGAGATGGCAGAAAAAATATTCCCTGATCTTGAGTCTGTTGCAATCTTCAATTTTGATGTGAATAACTTAAAGAAGATGAATGATCAGTTTGGACATGAGGCAGGTGATAAGTTGATTATTAAGGCGGCAAATAGTTTCCGTAAGGTGACAAATAATCGTGTACATGCATTCCGCATGGGTGGAGATGAATTCCTGCTTGTGGCAGAAAATGTATCAGAAGCGGAAGCAGAGACAATCAAGCAGCGTTGGGAAGAGGAGCTTGCGAGATTGAATATGGCAGATGATGGAATCCATTGCGTAGTTGCGGTTGGCGTTGCATATGGTGTAAAAGAGTATGATTATGCAGCATTGTTAAAGCTTGCGGATGAAAGAATGTACGAGGATAAGAAATCTAAGAAAAAACCGGGAGAAGAAATTCGGTAATCTAAGGGATGGCAAGAAACATAAAAAGAAAATGGAGGGTAAAACATGAGTATGACATTTCGTGAATTGATTGATTATGCGAGAAAGGAAGAAGCATCAGACGTACATGTAACGGTTGGTACGAATATTGCACTACGAAGATTTGGTGAACTGGAAATTTTAGAGCCGGCACCGTCAGCGGAGGAGTCAACGGAACTGATTTTCAGTGAGCTGACGGAGGAACAGACTGAGAAGGTAAAGGCAGGGGAAGATTTGGATTTTGCATTGATGACAAAGGACGGGACAAGACTGCGTGCCAATATTTATCATCAGAGAAATAATATTGCAGCAACGTATCGCATTCTGCGCTCGAAGATACCTACATTTCAGGAATTGCATGTTCCGGATGCAGTTAGAAAGTTAATCAATGAGCCACGGGGATTGATTCTGATTACAGGACCGACAGGCAGTGGTAAGACAACAACACTTGCATCTATGATTGATTATGTAAATCAGAAGCAGGCAAAGCACGTTATGACAATCGAAGATCCGATAGAGTACGTATACTATCATGCAAAATCTATGATTCATCAGCGTGAAGTAGGAAGAGATGTAGATTCTTTTGCAACGGCGCTTCGTTCGTCTCTGCGTGAAGATCCGGATATCATCCTGGTTGGTGAGATGCGTGATTATGAGACAATCAGTGCAGCAATTACGGCAGCCGAAACAGGACACTTAGTTCTTTCTACGTTACATACTACAAGTGCAGCACAGACTATTGAGCGTATTATTGATGCTTATCCGGCACACGGACAATCACAGGCCCGGACACAGCTTGCAAATGTATTAAAAGGTATTGTAACGCAGCAACTCGTACCGATGGAAGATGGAACAGGTATGGCAATGGCTACGGAGATTCTGATTAACACAGATGCGATTGCAAATCAGATTCGTGAGAATAAAACACATCAGATTATTTCATCGATGCAGGGTGGAGCAGCACTTGGTATGCATACACTCAATGCAGATTTGAAGCGTCTGATCCGTGAACAGAAGATTACAGAAGAGATGGCAAAGAAATATGCTTCCAATGTGAAAGATTTTGAAAATCAAAGATAAATAGAGCTTTGACATAACTTGGTTTCAAGGAGCTTACCGTGTGCGCTTTTTCCTTTTGCGCGTAGAGAAGCTCTTTGAGACAAGTTTCCGGTCTATGCCATAGTAGAAAATCATACAGAGGCAGAAGATGCTTGCAAACAGTGCCCGATAGGTAAAAAAGTAATGCAGAAAAGTATGGTTTGCAAGTATCAGAAACCGAATGTATGGAATACAGTATAATGCCATGAATAACCATGGCATAAAATTCTTTTTTTCACTTTTTCGGAATAAATAATATATCATAAACAACAATACAAAAACACCGATTGAAACTGCATAACCATGGTTTTTGACATAATTAAATGGAAAGAGACATGCGATATTCCGCAATAACGCGTTGATTGCAAGTGAAATACCATGCAAGTCACTGGCATTTCCATTTACACGTACAGAGGCAGAGGATATCGCTTCCTTAAAAATATTCCGGTGCAATGTGATGGAGGTAATACTCCATTTTGCAATCCAGGCAGATAGGTAGCCAATGCCCCAGCAGATGGAACGGGAGAAGATGATTCGGAATCCAGTTCTGACATCTTTTAATTGATCATTTTCATACATGAAAATCAGAAGCAGTGCAAGTGGAACAAGGAGCGTAATCATCTCCGTTGTCAGAAAATCAAAATATGCAGTGATATTTCCGATAAGCAGAAAGAACAGGCCGGAAAGCCCCTTTTTTTTCTTGTAGATGGAGAGTGTGAGTATGCTTGCGAGAAGCATAATGAAAAAGCACCAGATATATTCGAGACTCATCGGAATGTAACAGAAAGAGACGGATATAAGTGCGGTCAGTATGCCCCAAATGCAAAATGCATGCCCGGATTTTGCAAGCATCGTAACTAGGGCTGCCAAAAGTCCGGCTAGTACAATGGCAAATACGATATAGATCTGCTGTATATTAAAAATAGTGAGCAATGGTCGAATCAAAACAGCAGAACCATGCCAGTATCGGAAATAATCATAGGTTGGTTCTGCGTCGGAGGTCACAGCAGTGTATAAGTTTGTATTTTCATTGTGTGTGGATGTGTAGTAATAAGAAGCCTTCAAGGGGGAAGCAAAGGGGTGTTCAGCATCATAATAATAGAGCACATTCAATAAAATTGCATCTGCATAGTGATCAATATTGGATGCAGGATCATTTTCGAGAACACGATAAAATACAGGACGTTTCATGAAATATACAGCAGACTCCTGCGCGTGTTTCTGAATCGCAGAACGTGGAATCAGAGAGACGACGGAAAGCAAAAACAGTTCTGCCGCAGTGAGGGCAAAGAAGGAGACAATCCAGATAAGAATCGTTTTCTGTGTTGCGCGAGTGCAGGTACAATTGTTTTGCGTGGTAAATGAATGCTTCATGAAATCTCCCATTGTCTGTTGCAGTCATGGTAAATAATCCGTTTAATTACCAGAAAAACTGTTCTGGATGTCAGGATGTGCCGCAGGAAGTGCTTTTTCCAGATCGTCGACACGTGTCATTAAACAGGCACAAAAACCATCGAGGGGCTGAAAACAGCGAACGAATATTTCCTTGCCGATTTCAGGACTGTAATCCCGGATGTAGCGGGCAGTTCCATTTACTGCGACATCAGTGTAGGCTACGAGCCATTTCTTATCTGCGTTTGGAAAAACAGTAAAAAAAGAATGGTTCAGCATTTCGTCAATGGTCTTGCCCTGAATGATTTCCATTTCTTTATTACAGTAACGAAATACAAAATCAACACCATGTCCATCCTGGTTGAAAACAAGCTCAACAACACAAAATGCAATTGGCATGTTGTCAAGGATTGAAAAACGAAATTGAATATCAGCTACAGTTCGAATACTGCCGGAAATACTTTCATGCAGTGTTTCGTTCAAGCGCTTGTGTGCGGCAGCAGTCCGTTTGCGCCCTTGGAAGCATGTACCATCCAGCATATGATAGACACCATCTTCGATAAAGTTAATCTGCTTTTTTGCAACTAAAATTCCTTTATTGACACAGATAAAATCGTGAGCCTCTAAAGATTCAAAAAAATCTTTGACAGTAATATATGTAAGGAACGTCTGATTGGTTATCAGATGGATACAGGTTCTGCCATCCTTACGTGTCAGGTATTTGATGTTTTCAATTTGAATGTTGTTTTTTTTGAGATATTTTAATATCTTGCCTTCCATGAAAGGACTCCTTTGTTTCAGTTACTTTTTGAACTACAAATAAGAGTTTAACAAAGAGGAATGGTTAAGTCAACGGCAAAAGACGGTTTTGTCCATGGACAGTTTCAGATATCTGTGCTAAATTTTTTATAAAAAAATACAGGAGAACCATAGAATATGACAGAGTTACAGCAGCGATTGTTTGAATTGCAGGATAAAAAATATCAGGCATTTTCATCAAAATTGATACCGAATATTGAACCGGAGCATGTAATCGGAATCCGGACACCAGTATTGCGGAAATTTGCAAAGGAGTTCGCGAAGGAGAATGGCGTAGAAGCATTTTTGCAGAAACTGCCACATACTTACTATGAAGAAAATAATCTGCATATGATGCTGATCGGCGGAATCAAAGATTATGCACAGTGCTTATATGAGGTAAAGCGTATGCTGCCATATATTGACAACTGGGCGACATGCGATCTGCCAATCCCGAAATGTTTTGCGAAGCATAAGGAGGAACTACTCCCGGAGATCCGGACATTTCTGGCATCCGGGGAGACTTATACGATCCGGTATGGCATGGGACTTTTGATGCGGTTATACTTGGATGATGATTTCCAGCCGGAATATCCCGCGATGGTTGCGGCAGTTACATCGGAAGAATATTATGTGAATATGATGATCGCGTGGTATTTTGCAACTGCACTTGCCAGGCAGTGGGAGACGTGTATCCCATATATCGAAGAGCGAAGATTATCTCCGTGGGTACATAGAAAGACGATTCAGAAGGCGGTGGAAAGCTACCGGATCACGGATGAGCAAAAAGCGTACTTGAAGAAAATACGTAATGAAAAAAATAGATAAAGGTAAAAATTATTTACCTATATCTATTTTTTATTGATCAGACATATTATCTAGAGCATACTCTATACATTGGATGACAACTTTATTAAAGGACATATTGTTTTCTTCAGCCAAGGTATTGATAGTATTTATTAATTCCTTAGGTAGTCGCAAGGATTTATTTTCATATTCATTAAATTCTTTTTTTAGTTGAAACATATTAATTACCACCTTTAAATATATTGTATTATATTTTTAAATATGATAAAATATTACAAATATAATGAAAAAGTATTATAAATATAATACAACAAGGAGGAGCTATGAAAAAAAGAATAGGAATATTGGGATGTTGGATTATAGGGGCTTTCTTATTAACTGCATGTTCTCGCAACAATTATGAAAAGGAAAGTTTAACAACAGAGAATTCAGTGAAGGAGTCTGCTACAACTACAGAAGAAACGGAAGATATAAAAAAAGTTCATTATAAATATAAAGGAGCGGAATTTGACATACCTGAGGAGTGGTTGTCAATAGGTGTTCAAAATAACTTTGAAGTGTTTGAACTAAATGATGGAAGTCGATTAACAATAAAATATGAAAAAATACCTGAAATAATGAAAGTAGATGGTAGTGAAAGTTCAATTCAAACAAAAGAAGATGTTGTTGAATTTTATAGCTTTCCAGATACCTTAAAAATTGATACAAAGACATGGGAGGAAATTAATAATATAGAATATGCGGATATACATTATGTAATGCAAGATCAGAAATATATACGTTCATGTATTGTTCCTATTAATGAAAACGATGCTGCATTTAATGTTCAGATTGCTTGCTACAATGAGGATGATTTAGACGCTGCGGATATTGTATTGGAATCGTTAGTGTTGCCGGCGGGATTTCCAGAAGATGATTCCGCAACGGAAGAAGAGGCGGTTAACGATGTATCGACGGAAGAAAATACCAATGCTATATTTTCTAAAACAAAATATGAAGTAGTTGATTATGTTAAAGATAACCTGAAAAAAATAAATGAGAGTTATTTAGTCTCTGATAATATATCAGATAATAATACGGTGTATACATGTCCTGTAATGTATGGAGAAGAAGGTGTAGCGATGATAGGATTCGCAAAGGAAAAATTTCAACAAGATATACCTAAACAATATAACATTCTCCTTTCGAATTTTACCAATCTACATGATAATTTAGAAGTATTGGCAATAACGTATTTGATAATGGCTGCAGATCCGCAGTTGAGTGAAAATGAGGTTTTTGATATGTTAGAAGAAATGATTGACAATCTTTCTAATGAAGAAGAGGTTAACATACAAAAAAATGGATGGACAATAAGGGCTGGGTATTCAGGGACGATATTGGGTGTTACTATAACAGCGGATAATTAATAACAAGAAATCTATTTATGGAGCAGAAGGATTTTCTGCTCCATTTTTCTTTCGTGTATGTAATCTTGATAAATAATATTCTAAATGTTAATATATAATAAAAAGTTAAGGAGATGAGCCGGATGGGACGATTTGTAAATCCAAGTAATAGTGCATTTCAGGATGTGCTTAATTCAAAGATATATGTTGATAAGACAGAGTTGCTTGCCTATACGAATCGGGTAATGGATACAACTGCGAAGTTCATATGTAACAGTCGTCCGCGAAGATTTGGAAAATCCATTACGGCAGATATGCTCACAGCCTATTACAGTAAAGGCTGTAATTCTGAGACGATGTTTGCGGATCTGCAGATTGCAAATCACGAAGATTATAAGAAATACCTGAATCAATATGATGTTTTGCATTTTGATGTGCAGTGGTGTATAGAACCAGCAGGCGGAGCAGAACGTGTGATAAACTATATTACAGAAACAACAATTGCGGAATTGAGAGAGTATTATCCGAATGAGATCCCATCCAATGTTGTGTCGCTGGCAGATGCATTGTCGTGTATTAATGCCACAACTGGAAAAAAGTTTGTGGTTATTGTAGATGAATGGGATGTATTGGTTCGAGATGAAGCTATGAACGAGGAGATTCAGGAGGAATATATAAGTTTTCTGCGAAGTTTATTTAAGGGCAGTGAGCCTTCAAAATTCATTCATTTGGCATATTTAACCGGAATATTACCAATCAAGAAAGTGAAAACACAGTCTGCGCTTAATAATTTCGATGAATTTACAATGCTGGACGCTGGGGAATTGGCATCGTTTGTTGGATTTACGGAAGAAGAGGTTCGGAAGTTGTGTGATACTTATCAGCGGGATTATTCTAAAGTAAAATGTTGGTATGATGGATACCGGCTGGATGGTTATGAGGTGTATAATCCGAAGGCGGTTGTCAGTATTATGCTGAAGGACAGATACAGGAGCTATTGGTCACAGACGGGTTCGTATGACGCGATTGTTCCACTTATCAATATGGATTTTGATGGTCTGAAGACAGCGATAATTGAAATGTTGTCAGGAAATCTCGTAGAGGTGGATGTTTCATCATTTCAAAATGACACAGTCAGCTTTGCAAACAAGGATGACGTACTCACATATTTAATTCATCTGGGATATCTGGGCTACGATCAGGAACATGGAACAGCATTTATTCCAAACGAAGAAATACGACAGGAATTAACGAATGCGACAAAGAGAAAAACATGGGACGAGTTGGTTGAATTTCAGAAACAATCAAGAGAGCTGTTGGATGCAACGCTAGATAAACAGGCGGAATTGGTGGCAGAGAAGATAGAACAGATACACATGGAATATGCATCTGCTATTCAATATCATGATGAAAATTCTCTGAGCAGCGTGTTGACGATCGGTTATTTAAGTGCAATGCAGTATTACTTTAAGCCAGTCAGGGAAATGCCGGCAGGACGTGGATTTGCAGATTTTGTATTTCTGCCAAAACCGGAATGTGTACAGGATTATCCGGCTCTTTTAGTAGAATTGAAATGGAATAAAAATGCAGAAACAGCGATTGATCAGATAAAGGAGAAAAAATATCCACAATCAATACTTGAATATACAGGAAACATCTTATTGGTTGGTATCAATTATGATAAGAAGAGCAAAGAACATCGTTGCATAATTGAAGAATATAATAAATAATGCAGAAAAAGCCAGTCATTTATGGCTGGTTTTCTTCTTGTAGGAGGAAGAACTATAACAATGATGCGGACAAGAGAAGAAGCATTAGCGTTTGCGTTGTCGTTCCCGGATGCATATCAGGATGCGCCGTTTCGCGATGATAACTGGCAGCTGGTACGTGTGAAGGGCAGCAAGAAAGCGTTTTTGTGGACATATGAACGGAATGGATATATGAATCTGAATGTCAAGGTAGACCCGGAGTGGCGTGATTACTGGCGGGATGCGTTCGCGTCTGTCGTGCCGGGCTGGCATCAGAACCGGGAGCATTGGAATACGATTATCTTAGATGGAAGTGTGCCGGAGGATGCGGTGCGGGAAATGATTGCGGAGAGCTACCGGCTTGTCACTGACAGCCCGTCGAAGCGGATTTATGAGGCAGTGAAGAAAATTCCACGTGGAAAGGTAGCAACATACGGACAGGTTGCAGAGCTTGCCGGGGATAAGAAGATGGCGCGTGCAGTAGGAAATGCACTGCACAGGAACCCGGACCCCGAACATATTCCGTGTTATCGTGTGGTCAATGCGAAAGGGGAGCTTGCCGGAGCGTTCGCATTTGGCGGCGCAAATGTGCAGGCAGATCTGCTTGCAGCGGACGGAATTCCGGTCGTGGATAATAAGGTTGATCTTGCGAAGTATGGGATGAAATTGCCGGAAAATCAGAACGATGACATGTGAGAATCATTACGAATGAATATAGGAGGACGTATATGTGCGAAGCACATATTTAGGATGCGTCCGACGACCTGCCGCCGAACGGATGTGAGGGGGCAATACCGAGAAAGGAGTGGAACAGTTTGAAGAAAAAGATAAAGAAGATAGCAGCGGCGCTGCTGGCATTTACGATAGGATGTGTAAGCCTGACCGGCTGCAGCGCGCGGCAGGATACGATCCGGTTTGGCGCGGCAGGTGTCGGAGGCGGATATTATGCGTTTGCGACTGCATATACACAGCTTGCAAATGCGGAAGATTCGGATATGAATTTCGAGGTAAAATCGACGGCTGGTTCAATGGCGAACCTGCGGTTGTTGTCCGAGGGATATGTGGATGTGGCAATTGCGCAGGCAGATCTTGCGGCCGCCGCATATTATGGAACGGATGAAAACGGGGAATCCTATCAGGGATACCGTGTCTTAGCGGGGCTTTATACCGAGGCATGCCAGATTGTTGTGCGCAAGGATTCAGGGATTAAAAGCTTAGATGATCTGCAGGGGAAGACGGTAAGTGTCGGTGAATCAGAATCCGGAACCGAACGGAACGCATTGCAGATCCTGCAGGTGAGCGGACTTGCATCACCGATTACAGAGACCGTCAACCTGACCTATATTGAAGCAGCGGAGAAGTTAAAGAGTGGCGAGATCGATGCGATGTTTTATACAGGTGGTGTGCAGACAAATGTGATTGCGGAGCTTGCAGACAGCTGTGAGATCGCACTTGTTCCGGTCGATACGAAGACAGTGGATAAGCTGAAACTTGCATATTCATCCTACGAAGCCTGTGAGATTCCGGCAAATACTTACACCGGACAGACGGAGAAGGTAGCAACGGTCGGTGTCAAGGCACTGCTGCTTGCGAGTGAGAAGATGTCAGACAAGACCGCGGAAGAGCTTACAAAACAGTTTTTCACACATGCAACGGAGATTCAGTATGCAACTTCGTTAAAGGAGATCTTTGATGCAAATGCGGCTGTGGATGGCGTGCAGCTTCCATTTCATCCGGGGGCAAAAGCATATTATGCATCGCAGGGAATCACAGTGGATGCACAGGAAAACTAACAGATAGGAGAACCATTTTACATGGAAATACAAATTGATATGTATCAGACATTGGCACTTTCGGTTGTGGTGCTGATGCTTGGACAGTTTTTGAAACAGAAAATAAATTTCTTGGAAAAGTTCTGTATTCCGGCTCCCGTGGTCGGTGGTTTGATCTTTTCGGTCCTTACCTGCATTTTATACAGTGCGGGCGTGGTAGAGTTTACATTTGATGATACGCTGCGGGAAGTGTGCATGGTGTTCTTCTTCACATCGGTTGGATTTCAGGCGAATCTGAAGGTGTTAAAGAGTGGCGGAAAGGCGCTTGCCATCTTCCTTGGATTGGTAATTGCCTTGATTTTCATGCAGAATTTACTGGCAGTCGGTGTGTCGCATCTGATCGGACTTGATTCTCTGGTCGGACTTTGTACCGGTTCGATTCCGATGGTCGGCGGACACGGAACGGCAGGTGCATTCGGACCCGTACTGGAGGACTTCAATGTAAAGGGTGCGACAACAATCTGTACGGCAGCAGCAACCTTCGGACTGGTGGCAGGAAGCCTGATTGGAGGACCAATCGGAAAACGTCTGATCGAGAAGAATCATTTGCTTGACACGATCGTGACAGAGGATGACAGCTTGTTGGTTGAGGATGAAAAGAAACATGAGCGCCACACGAATATGTATGCGGCGGCTGTATTCCAGTTGATTCTGGCAGTCGGACTCGGAACGATTATTTCTGAGCTTCTGACAAAGACAGGACTTACATTCCCGATTTATATCGGAGCCATGATCGTCGCTGCAATCATACGAAATGTCGGTGAGTATTCCGGAAAATTCGACATCTATATGGGTGAGATCAACAACCTTGGAGGTATCTGCTTGTCGCTCTTTCTCGGAATTGCGATGATTACATTGAAGCTGTGGCAGCTTGCGGAGCTTGCATTACCGCTTATGATCTTGCTTGGCGCGCAGCTGTTGCTTATATTCCTGTACACGTATTTCGTTGTATTCCGTGTGATGGGAAAGGACTACGATGCGGCAGTGCTTGCGGCTGGAACGTGTGGATTCGGTATGGGTGCGACACCGAATGCCATGGCGAACATGCAGGTGCTTTGTGACCGTTATGCGCCATCGGTGAAAGCATATCTGCTCGTCCCATTAATTGGAAGTTTGTTTGCAGACTTCATTAACAGTCTGGTGATTACGTTATTTATCAATATTATATAGTGCAGAGGGACGGATATTTGGAATGAATCATGATCTTGAAATGAAGATAAAGGTTGGAGGAATAGCATGAAGGACAGGAAAGAGAAGAAGGAAAAAGCAAAATTTAATCTTGCGTTTGACAATCTTGCGATTCCGGAAGTGCATATTCATGGACGGAGGGAAGCCAAGCACGAGGACGTGACAGATACAGATGATGAAGTGGTGACCTTTGACGATGTGGCAATCCCGGAGGTACATATACAGCGGAGAAAAGAAATGTATGAGCTTCTGGTGAAGCTTCGGAAAAAGCTGCACGAGATACCGGAAGTATCGATGCACGAAGAGAAGACGAAGCACACGTTGATCGAGTTTTTACACAAATATACAGCACTCACAGTTGTTGACCGGGACACGTGGTTCTATGTTGTACGGAAGGCTGACAAACCGGATGGGACACCGCCGATTGCATTCCGGGCGGATATGGATGCTGTGAGCGGGGCAGATGGTGTCGGACATTTCTGCGGGCATGACGGACATAGTACGATTCTCTGTGGGGTGGCGCTTTATCTGTCAAAGCGAGAACAGCCGCTTACCAGAGATGTGTATCTGATTTTCCAGCCGGGTGAGGAAATTGGCGCGGGTGCGAAGATCTGTAAGGAATTACTTGCGGAAAAGCAGATCGGAGAGATATACGGATTGCATAACATTCCGGGCTATCCGAAGGATCAGGTATTGCTTCGCAAGGGAACTTTTGCGTGTGCATCAACGGGACTTTCGATTCATATGACCGGAACACCAAGCCATGCGGCATACCCGGAAGCAGGCAGAAATCCAGCCATTCCGATGGCGAAGCTTCTGCTTGAGATCGAACGGATCACGAAGGAAATGCAGGAGCGGGGCGATTTCGCGCGTATGACTGTGATCGGAGCAGACGTTGGCAGTGCGAATTATGGTGTGTCTGCGTTTGAAGGTACGCTGCGTCTTACGGTGCGTGCAGAGAAGGAAGATGCATTTGACGCATATGTGAATGAGATTAAATCTCTGGCTGCGACACTTGCAGAGGATGATGAGCTTACTATATCCATAGAGGAAATCGAGCGGTTCCCGGCAACGGAGAATCACGATGCAAATGTAGATAAGCTGCACGCGTGTGCAGAGAAATTGCAATTTCCTGTGACAGAGCTTGCAGAACCGATGCGCTGGTCGGAGGATTTTGGCTATTATCTGCAGGAAGTGCCGGGTGCATTTTTCGGCGTGGGTGATGGCGAGGAGCATGCACAGCTTCATACAGCGTGCTATGAGTTCCCGGATGAGATTATGAAAACTGCCGTTGCAATGTTTGCAGGGCTGATATAGGAAAGAAGGATAAAACCATGAATATCGAAGTAAGAGCATATACAGACAAGGACATCGAGGCAATGGTGACGATCTGGAATCAGGTTGTCGAGGATGGCGTGGCGTTTCCGCAGGAGGAATGTCTGACGCTGGAGTCGGGAACTGCATTTTTCGCGGAACAGACATATTGCGGAGTTGCAGAAGATACGGACACAGGCAGAATCTACGGCATGTATATCCTGCATCCAAACAATGTAGGACGATGCGGACACATCTGCAATGCAAGCTATGCGGTTGACCGGGAATCCAGAGGATTACATATCGGCGAGAAGCTGGTGTCAGACTGTCTGGTGCAGGGCAAGGCACATGGCTACCGCGTCTTACAGTTCAATGCGGTTGTCGCAAGCAATGTACATGCACGGCATCTGTATGAGCGGCTTGGATTCAAACAGCTCGGTACGATACCGGGAGGATTCCGCATGATTGACGGAAGCTATGAGGATATCTGCCCATATTATCATGAGTTGTAAAATTGTTAAAAGTTTGTAAACTCGGTTGACGAACCGGGGGAAATGGGGTAGACTACAACCCGGATCGAGGAAGAACCATGACGAAATATGGTTCGGTCAGATCCGGCAGTGACAAAGCTGCAATAAGAATAAAAAAATTTGGAGGTGAGACTATGGACAGTTGCGATAGTACGAGTCGAGTGAAACGCGGTGGCGGACATATGGATATACGAACGCAGTTGGGACATAGTCTCATCTTATCTATGACGATATAACTGTGTTTAGTTTTCTGTTGTCTGAACCACCGTACACAAACGGTGGTATTTTTATGCCCCGGAATAAGGAGGTAGAAGACAATGAAGAAATGGATGAAAAGAAAGAATTACGCAGCACAGTCAAAGAAACATTTGCAGGATAAGAACCTGCAGGAGGCAGCAAAGGTACTCTCCTTGATGGAGGTTGACGATGCGGTCGATGTCTTGGACGAAGTCGATGATGCAACGAAAAAGCAGGTCGTTGACATGCTCCCGGAGGATGCTGGAAATGATATCCAGATGATCCTCTCGTACGAGGAAGACGAGATGGGTAGTCGTATGACGACGAACTATATTGCAATCCGCAGGGGCATAGATATCAGACAGGCAATGCGCGAGCTTGTTTCGCAGGCAGGTGAAAATGATAATATCGGAACGGTCTATGTATTAGATGAGGCAGATAAATATTACGGTGCGATTGACCTGAAGGATCTGATCGTAGCAAGAGAAAATGATGCGTTGGAATCCATCATCAATACGACATACCCATTTGTGACAGATCATGAGAAAATCGAAGATTGTATTGACGAACTGGTAGATTACGCAGAGGATTCAATTCCAGTTTTGTCTGACACGAAGGAATTGCTCGGTGTTATCACCGCACAGGATGTCGTGGAGGCTGTCGATGATGAGATGGGCGAGGATTATGCAAAGCTCGCTGGTTTGACGGACGAAGAGGATTTGAGAGAAACTACAAAGGAAAGCATGAAGAAACGATTGCCATGGCTGATCATATTATTGTTTCTCGGCATGGGTGTGTCTTCCGTTGTAGGAGCTTTTGAAGCGGTTGTCGCTGTACTGCCGATCGTAATGTGCTTTCAGTCATTGATTCTTGATATGGCAGGAAATGTTGGAACACAGTCGCTGGCGGTTACTATCCGGGTGCTGATGGACGAGAACCTGACTGGCAGGCAGAAGCTGCATCTCGTATGGAAAGAGATGAAAGTTGGTTTTGTAAATGGCTTATTGCTTGGTTCGCTTTCATTTGTATTTATCGGAATTTACATTGCATGCTTCAAGCACAACGCATGGCTGCATGCATTCCTGATTTCCGGATGTGTTGGCGTATCACTGATGGTTGCAATGGTGATCTCTAGTCTGGTCGGAACTTTGATTCCGATGTTCTTCCACAAGATCAAGATTGATCCGGCGGTTGCATCCGGCCCGCTGATCACGACAGTCAATGATCTTGTAGCCGTAGTCACTTACTATGGCCTGGCATGGCTGTTCCTGATCCAGATGCTGCATATTGTTTCGTAGGAACGATGTGAGAGAATAGAATAGGTTCGGGTGATTACGAGCTTTAATCACGAGACGTCAAATAAATGAAAAAAATAAAAAATGAATTGCTTGAAAAATATAAAATGCATGTTAGAATATAGTTCGGTTATGAATTGTTTAATTACGAACAATTCATAACCGAACTTTTTCTTTATAAAAATAAAATGAACGAATGATAGGAATATCATTTGAAAAATGAAATTTGTGGATATACAGATCCAGCATTCGTAAATTATGCAAACTGTATGGACAAAAAAGGAGGGAATTCATGGATGATTGGAAACATGATCATCTGGGAAATCAGATCATCATATTATCAAACCAGGTAAAACACTATCTGCATCAGGCAGCGGAAGTGGAAGGCATCAGCGGTTCACAGAGCCGGATTCTGCATTACATTTCTGAATTCAGCAAGAAGACAGAAGTATATCAGAAGGATGTGGAGGAGTTCTTTTATCTGCGCCGGTCTACCGTCACACAGACATTGCAGACGATGGAGAAGAACGGACTCATCAAACGATCCAGCGTAGCCAGAGATGCACGCCTGAAGAAACTGGAACTGACCGAAGCAGGACAGGCACTCGAAGAGAAAATCCATACACGCGTGATGCAGATGGAGCATCAATTGAGTGACTGCTTATCGGAGGCAGAAATCACACAGTTTTTATTGATTACAGATAAATTGGGAGAAGAAATGACCAAGCTGGGTGTTCCAGAAGTTAAGTAAGCCAATAAATAACTAGAAGGTTACTTGGCTTGCTTTCATATGATATATTTGCAAAACGAGATAATGTGTAGATAGAGTTGTACACAAATAACATTTCATATGCAGACCATTGGAGCACATCAGCACTTAGCGAACAGACAGCAATTCGTAGAATTGATGCTCTGTGAGTTTAGTGTCTGCTATGTGCGGAAGTGAGCGAGAGCGCGTCTGCATAGAAATGTGTATTTTGTACAACTCGGTATAGAAATTCACACGTTTTGCACAGGAGCATAAGAAAGGAGACAACATGTTAAAGACGTTAGGAAAACAGATCAAAGAATTCAAAGCCGCGTCCATCGCAACCCCGCTGTTTATGCTGTTGGAAGTTCTGATGGAAACGCTCGTCCCATTCCTGATGTCATCAATCATTGATGATGGCGTCAACGTGCCGGGCGGTGATATCCACCATATCTGCGTGGTTGGTGCATGGATGATCGTGGCAGCGGCAGTCGGACTATTTGCAGGATTGATGGGAGGCCGTTATGGTGCGTATGCATCTGCCGGGCTTGCGAAGAATCTGCGGCAGGCGATGTATTATAATATCCAGACATTTTCATTTACAAACATAGACAAGTACAGCACCGCCGGCCTGGTGACTCGTATGACGACCGATGTAACAAATGTGCAGAACTCCTACATGATGATTCTGCGTATGGGTATGCGTGCTCCGGCGAGTATGATCTGCGCGATGGCAGCTGCATTTTTGATAAATGCGAGGATCGCAAGCATTTACCTGATCGCGGTGATTCTGCTGGCAATCGTGCTGCAGTTCATTATCCGTAAGGCAAATAAATATTTCAATATCGTATTTGAGAAGTACGACGACTTGAATGCGAGTGTGCAGGAAAACGTATCTGCAATCCGCGTGGTTAAGGCGTATGTCCGCGAGGAGTATGAGACGAATAAATTCGCACAGGCAAGTGCGAAGGTATACAACATGTTTGTAAAGGCAGAAAGCATTATCGCCTGTAATATGCCGGTCATGATGTTTACAGTGTATAGTTGTATCCTGTTAATAAGCTGGGTTGGCGCGCATATGATCGTGAGTGATTCGCTTACGACAGGTAATCTGATGAGTCTGCTTGCATACTGCATGAATATCCTGATGAGCTTGATGATGCTTTCGATGGTATTCGTCATGATCAGTATGAGTATGGCGAGTGCGAGACGTATCGCAGAGGTTATCAACGAGGATACGACCTTGAAGAATCCGGAGCAGCCGGATATGGAAGTGGCAGATGGAAGCGTGGAGTTCGACCATGTATATTTCCGTTATAAGGAGTCGGCGAAGGATTTCGTATTGAAGGATATCAATGTAGCGATCAAATCGGGTGAGACGATTGGCATCATCGGGGGAACCGGTAGTGCGAAGACGAGTCTTGTCAGTCTGATCAGCCGTCTGTATGATGTGTCGAAGGGGAGTGTCAAGGTTGGCGGCAAGGATGTCCGGGACTACGACATGGAGACACTTCGAAATGAGGTTGCCGTTGTTCTGCAGAAGAATACATTGTTCAGCGGAACGATTTACGAGAACCTGCGATGGGGTGACAAGGATGCTACAGACGAGATGTGCAGACGTGCATGTGAGCTTGCCTGCGCCGATGAATTTATCGAGAAGATGCCGGATGGCTACAACACGTATATCGAGCAGGGCGGTTCGAATGTGTCCGGTGGACAGAAGCAGCGTCTGTGTATTGCACGTGCACTTTTGAAGAATCCGAAGATCTTGATCTTAGATGATTCGACGAGTGCGGTTGATACAGCGACGGATGCGAAGATCCGTGCCGCATTTGCAACCGAGATTCCGAATACGACGAAGATTATCATTGCACAGCGTATCTCCAGTGTGGAGCATGCGGACCGGATCATCGTCATGCATGAGGGTGAGATCAACGGCATTGGAACGCACGAAGAGTTGCTCGCTGGAAATGATATTTACCGTGAAGTATATGAGTCACAAAATGGCGTCGGCGGAGATTTTGACGACGAGGTGCCTGTTGCGACGAAGGAGCAACATCAGGATGGCACCGAGGACCTGCCGCCGAACGAAGGTGAGGGGGCAATACCACATGATGAGGTGCCTGTGGTAAGTGAGGAGGTGAGCCAGCATGCGTAATCAAAAGGGAAAAGGACCGGCGAATCCGGGCAAACTTCTCAAACGATTGATGGGAATGCTGATGAAGCATTACGGCGCAGCAGTCATTATCGTTGCAATCTGTATCATCATCAACGTTCTTGCAAATGTACAGGGAACAATGTTCATGCAGCGGTTGATCGACGACTATATCACACCGCTGTTAAAGAGTGAGACGAAGAATTACACACCATTGCTTCATGCAATCGGACGTGTGGCATGCTTTTATGGAGTCGGAATTATTGCTTCTTATTCCTATAACCGGATTATGGTCAATGTCACACAGGGAATGCTGAAAACATTCCGAGATGAGATGTTCACGAAGATGGAGCAGCTTCCAATCAAATATTTTGACACTCATGCACATGGAGATATCATGTCCATGTACACGAACGATACCGATACGCTGCGTCAGATGATAAGCCAGTCGATGCCACAGCTTTTCAACAGTGCGATCACGATTATCAGTACGACAGTCTGTATGTTTATGTTGAACATTCCACTTACGGCACTGACATTTTTCATGGTTGCAATCATGCTGGTGCTGACAAGGAAAATCGGTGGGCTTTCTGCAAAACATTTCATTGCGCAGCAGAAGGATATCGGTACAGTCAACGGCTACATCGAAGAGATGATGCAGGGACAGCGTGTGGTTAAGGTGTTCTGCCACGAGGAGGAGAGCAAGGAAGCATTTGACAAGCTGAATGATGCGTTGTGCGAGAGCTCCTACAAGGCAAATAATTATTCGAATATTTTGGGACCGATCAATGCACAGCTTGGAAATATCAGCTATGTGCTCTGTGCGATTGTCGGTGGTATGCTGGCGATTGGAAATGTCGGTGGATTCACGCTGGGCGGACTGGCGAGCTTTCTGACTTTCAACAAGAACTTCAACATGCCGATCAACCAGATCAGTATGCAGATCAATGCAATCGTAATGGCACTTGCCGGAGCAGAGCGAATCTTCAATCTGTTGGACGAAGAGCCGGAGGTGGACGAAGGCTATGTCGAGCTGGTCAATGCAAAGCGCGAAAATGGACAGCTTGTACCAAGTGAGAAGCGTACCGGACTCTGGGCATGGGCGCACAAGCATACAAATGGAGATCCAACCACATATGTTGAGCTGAAGGGCGACATTGTATTTGATGATGTGGACTTCGGCTATAACGATGATAAAATCGTGCTGCATAATATTACAATGTTTGCACAGCCGGGACAGAAGCTTGCATTCGTTGGTTCGACTGGTGCCGGAAAGACAACGATCACGAATCTGATTAACCGGTTCTACGATATTCAGGATGGAAAGATCCGGTATGACGGAATCAATATCAACAAGATCAAGAAAGCGGATCTGCGAAGATCGCTCGGTATCGTCTTGCAGGATACGCATTTGTTTAGTATGAGTGTACGGGAAAATATTCGCTATGGACGGCTCGATGCAACGGACGAAGAGGTTGAGGCAGCTGCAAAGCTTGCAAATGCCGATGGATTCATCCGGCGTCTGCCACAGGGCTATGATACCGTTCTGACTGGCGACGGCGCGAACTTAAGTCAGGGACAGCGCCAGCTTCTTGCCATCGCGCGTGCAGCAATCGCCGATCCACCAGCGCTGATCTTAGATGAAGCAACAAGCTCGATCGATACACGAACCGAGCGGCTGGTACAGGATGGTATGGACAAGCTGATGCACGGAAGAACAACCTTTGTAATTGCACATCGACTCTCCACAATCCGCAACAGCGACTGTATCATGGTACTCGAACAGGGACGCATCATTGAGCGTGGAACACACGAAGAACTGCTTGAAAAGAAGGGCAGATATTACCAGTTGTATACCGGAAATGCAGTGCTGGCGTAGAAACAGAAACAGCCACGGGCTTTGTGCTCGTGGCTGTTTTGTACTTTATTGTTAGTGATGCGTTAACTCACAGAAGTGCATAAATCCCTATCAACCCAGCCAGAAACACCACATTGACAACTGTAAACCACAGAAAATATTTCCCCTTTTTGCCCGGATATTCCCGGGCAATTTGCTTATAGGAGATCAGGCTTGCCATCGAAGCGATGAGCGTGCCAAGTCCACCGAGGTTGGTGCCGATGATAAGTGCCTTGTAATTCGTTGTAAATCCAGACAGCAAAAGGGCGGTTGGCACGTTGCTGATGATCTGGCTGGCGCCGATTGCAATGTATGTTTCCCGTCCGGTAATGATGTGTTCGAGGAAGGACTGGAAAGCAGGAACCCGCTCCATATTTCCAATGAATACGAAAAATCCGATAAATGTGCCAAGCAGTGCGTAGTCCACGTGAAGCAGAGTTTTTCGCGACACAAGCAGGAACAGCACAAGAATGATTACGAACAGGATGCGGATGTCCAGAAGCTTTGCGACATTTAACAGGCATAGTACGAATGCGATGCTGTAAAGGATAATCTGTTTTTTCGGAAGTTTAACTGACTGGTCGTTCCGGTCAATTACAATGGCATGCTGTTTGATGAAGAACACGGAGATCAGGATTCCAAGCAGCGAGGCAATCGTAAAGGGAAGCATAATTTCCACGAATGTACCGAGTGACATACCAGATTTGGCGTATAGATACAAGTTCTGTGGATTTCCCATCGGCATAAGCATACTTCCGAGATTTGCAGCGATTGTCTGCATCACAACGACAGGGATGATCAGAGGTTCTTTTTCCGACATGGAAAGCACAATGATCGCAAATGGCACAAAGGTGATCAGTGAGACATCATTTGTGATAAACATGCTGAATACAAATGGAAGCAACACCAGAACAAGAAATAATTGTCTGGTTGTGTGTACGTGCGCAAGCAGTGCATTTCCAATCGTGCGGAACAGACCGGTTTCCTTGAAACCTGCCATAACAGCCATCAGGCAGAACAGGAGTGTGATGGAATGCCAGTCGATGTAGGATATGTATTTTCTGTCCGGGTGGACGAGGAACATAGAGAGGATGGCGAGCACGAGGCTTACCATCAGGACGGTTTCGCTTTTTATAAATGTAAGTAATTTTTTCATATCGTATCTCGATTCTATAAATTTATACTCATTATATCACAAATCCGTTGATGGATGCGAATCCGTTGATGGATATAAAAAATCCTTGACGCTTCAGTTCGATTATGCTAATCTACCAACAAAGCATAAGTTTCATATAG
>DHJV01000169.1 GCA_002404515.1 Lachnospiraceae bacterium UBA4711
TCATAGCTCTCGGTGGAAGATTTGTGATAGCAATAAGAGTCTTTCCAACCAGTTCTTCCGGCTCATAATAAGCGTGAATACCGCTTAAAATGGTTCTGTCTGTGCCTGTTCCGTCATCAAGAGTGAACTGTAACAGTTTCTTTGACTTCGGTACTGCAACACACTCTTTAACCTTTACTGCACGGAAATCCGACTTGCTGAATGTATCAAAATCAACTGTTTCCTCAAATAAAGGCTCAATCTTTACCTTAGAAAAATCAATCTTTTCAGGCTCAGCTTTCACTTCTTCAGCAGCCTTAGATTTTACATCATTTTTCTTATTTACATCATTCAAGGTCTTCATCGTCGGGAACAGGAGCACATCACGGATTGCCTGCGAATCTGTGAGCAGCATCACAAGACGGTCAATGCCATAGCCGATACCACCCGTTGGAGGCATACCAATCTCCAGAGCATTCAGGAAATCTTCATCTGTATGCTCTGCTTCGTCATCACCTGCGGCTGCATTTGCATCCTGTGCGGCGAAACGTTCCCGCTGATCAATCGGATCATTCAGCTCGGAGTATGCATTACACATCTCCCATGTATTGATGAAAAGCTCGAAACGCTCTACCTTGCTTGGATCCGAAGGCTTCTTCTTCGTAAGCGGAGAAATCTCGATTGGATGATCCATGATAAATGTTGGCTGGATCAGCTTCTCCTCACAGAACTCCTCGAAGAACAGGTTGATAATATCTCCCTTCTTATGACGATCCTCGTATGCAATATGATGCTCATCTGCCAGCTTCTTCGCCTCTGCATCATCCGCTACCTGATCAAAGTCGATGCCTGTATATTTCTTGATTGCGTCATTCATTGTCAGACGCTCAAACGGCTTACCAAAGTCGATTTCAATACCATTGTAAGAAATCTTTGTGCTGCCACATACCTTCTCTGCAAGGTAACGGAACATAGACTCAGTCAGTTCCATCATACCCTCGTAATCGGTATATGCCTGATACAGCTCCATCAATGTAAACTCCGGATTGTGGCGGGTATCCACACCCTCATTACGGAATACACGACCGATTTCGAACACCCTTTCCAGTCCGCCCACAATCAGTCTCTTCAGATATAATTCCAAAGAGATACGAAGTTTTACATCTTCATTTAATGCATTGTAATGTGTCTCAAATGGTCTCGCTGCGGCACCACCTGCATTCGATACAAGCATTGGCGTCTCAACTTCCATGAAATCACGTCCTGCAAGGAAATTACGAATCTCCTTCAGAATCTGGGAACGCTTGATGAACACGGCCTTGCTTTCCTGATTCATGATCAGATCCACATATCTCTGACGATAACGCATATCCGTATCGGTCAGCCCGTGGAACTTCTCCGGAAGAATCTGCAAAGACTTTGACAGAAGTGTCATCTCCTCAGCATGAATGGAAATCTCACCCGTCTTTGTACGGAATGCATATCCCTTCACACCATAGATGTCTCCAATATCAGATTTCTTGAAATCCGCATAGCTTTCTTCACCGATCTGGTCTCTTGCAACATAGACCTGAATATTTCCCTTCAAGTCCTGAATGTTACAGAAAGATGCCTTACCCATGACACGCTTGAACATCATACGTCCGGCAATGCTTACATGAATCGGAGAACCATCCATGATTGCTCTTCTCTCATTATAATCGTTTGTCAGAATCTCTTTCTTCTGCTCGTCATCCAATCCCTCTACATCCGGTACTGGTCTGCCTGCCAGAAGCTCTGCTTCATGTGCAATGTAAGTTTCCTTTACATCCTCACTGTGATTTGTCACATCATATTTTGTAATCTCAAACGGATCTTTTCCCGCTGCCTGCAGCTCTGCGAGCTTGTCGCGACGCACCTGCAACAGCTTGTTTGTATCCTGCTGCTTATTCTCTGCCACTTTTATTTCTCTCTTTCTTATCGAATATCCAAAATACGGAAGTCGAAATTTCCGTCTGGTGCTTCTACTGTAACTGTCTCTCCTACACGCTTCTTCAAAATAGCCATGCCCAGCGGAGATTCATTGGAAAGCTTTCCTTCCAGAATATTTGACTCAGTAGAACCAACGATTTTGAATGTATTTACCTCATCCAAACCGATATCCAGAATTGATACCTCGGAACCAAAGTTTACAACACCCTGCTCTACTTCTTCCTCGTCTGCAACCTCTGCGTATTTCAGGATCTTCTCGATCTCTTCGATGCGAGCCTCAATATCTCTCTGCTCGTCCTTTGCAGCATCGTACTCGGCATTCTCTGACAAGTCTCCTTGCTCTCTTGCTTCTTTGATCTTCTGTGCAATTTCCTGACGTCTATTTACCTTTAAGTCCTGTAACTCGTCCTCTAACTTATGAAGACCTTCTCTAGTCAACAGATTTTTCTTCTCAGCCATCTCTATTTTCCTTTCTTTCACGACATACTTGCCCAGACTTCTTCCGAGCATACATGCTTGAATTATATCGGATATTCCATCATATGTCAAATGAGATTTCTATCGAATTTGACAATATTTATTACCCCGAATTACGCAATATGCATATCCATCCCTCTACTACTTCTCCAATGTCTTCTCCGCATTAAAAATCCGGCAGGACAGCCACCCGGAAATCACATACATGAGCAAGATTGCAACCGGAACTACAACTTTTCCCGCCTGCAGCCAGTCGGCGATCGACCGCTCCCCATTTGCAAGTTTTGCAATAAAATTGAACATCTGATTTGCGCCAAGCACGCCATCGATTGGTCCATACAGAAGGTACATCAGAATCACAAACAGAATAGTATATACCGCGCCCAGCTTGACATAGTTTCCATATCGGCTCCCAACACGGAACACGAGTGGCAGTTCAATCACAGACTGGAACAGGAAAAACAGCCCAGCCATTGCTACAATCGACTTCGGAATCGTGATGCCATTGTTCCATTTCACGATCTGGAACAATAGCAGCGCATATGCACAGACAAGTCCGTACAAAGCAAATGTCTCGATATATTTCGCCCACACCTGCTTCTTCACGGCCACCGGAGATGCAAGCAGATAATTCTGCCAATTGGACTTCTCATCCGCCTGTACCGCCTGGGTCACACTCGCATTTGCCGTAAAAAGGAAGAGAAATACTGTTATACAGCCCGCAAGAAAATAAACTATATTCCAGAAAACGCCAACTTCCTCCAAGCTCTGTTTTTTGATCGGAATGAAAAACACCACACTCCAGAGAAGCACAAGGATCAGCCGGTTCCGGTTTGTCTTTTGATTCACATACAGATCGTTTCTCAGGATACCCCACATAACCGTTCCCTCCTCTTCAACATATGATTTGTTCCCACATATGCAATTCCCATGCTGATCGCGCAAATAATGAACATTCCCACAAGTATCCACCCAGCATGTGTGTGCATGTACCCTGCCAAATTCACTTCCACCCCTCCCTGTATCCAGAGAAAAAGCTTCGTTGCCTGCTTCGACAGGAAAGATCCATGTTTTTCGAAATAAACCATCGCACCCATGCACGCATAGAGAACCCCAATAATCGCAATTAAGATCACGCCCATTGCGGTGTCAGATTTCTTCATGCAATAGGTAAGCGGAATGGCAATTGCAACTAGGAAAAGCGTGCATGTACACGCAATCAATGCCAGCCACATGCCGATTTCCACATTACGAAATCCAAACAGCATGCCGAACACTACGCCATAGATTCCCATCGCAAGCAGTGCTACACCATACACCGTGAGCAGTTCTAACACCTTGGCCACTGCCTGTCTTTTCTCTGTGTGAACCGTGGTATAGGCAAATGCACAGAAATGGCTCGCCCGGTCTGCATCGATCGTCTTAACCGGAAGAAAGAGTAATTCACCCGCAATCACAAATCCTGCCAGAAATGGAAACAGAGATTCACAATTGATCTTTCCCATCGCCAGATCTTCGGGGTTGCATTTTGCAAGATTTCCATAATCATATGCAAACCGGAATGCAAGTCCAAACACGAGCAGCATCCCAAATGTGATCACAGCAATCACAAACGTCTTCTTGTACAAATACAGATCCTTCTTATAGTATCCGATCATTCGCGCCACTCCTTTCCCGACTTGCCTTTTACATAGTAAAGCAAAATATCATCCAGCGTCGGCGCATCGATCACCGCACCCGAATACTTCTGCTTACACGCCGCACGATCCTTCACCATCACAGATGCCCCATACGCGTATCGGCGGACACTGACAATATCCGTCGGATCAATCTCCGGAAGCATATCCGTCTCACATTGGATGATTCCATGCTTCTGCAAGATATCATCCTTGTATTCGCTCAGTATAATCTTTCCATCATGGATAAATGTAATCACGTCTGCCACCCGTTCAAGATCACTCGTGATATGAGACGACATCAGGATGCTGTGAATCTCATCCTGCATATACTCCTGAAATACATCAAGCATCTCACTTCGCATAACCGGATCTAACCCAGCCGTCGCTTCGTCCATGATCAAAAGCTCTGCCTGATGAGATAAGGCTGTGGCAATCTGGAATTTCATCTGCATGCCCTTGGAGAATTCGCCCAGCTTTTTCTTCCGTGGCAGATGAAACCGATCCAGATAAGAAAAGAAGCTTGCTTCCTCCCACGTTGCATAAAACTGTTTCAATATTTTATTTATATGATTCGCGGTCAGATTCTCGTGAAATGGCAATGTATCAAATACAACTGCAATCCGCTGCTTAATCTCATTTTCTTCACTTTCATGATCCAGGCCAAATATACGGATCGTTCCACTGTCTTTCTTGACGATATTCAGAATTGCCTTAATTGTCGTGCTTTTTCCTGCACCATTTTGTCCGACAAATCCCATAATTGTTCCTCTCGGCACAGCAAAGCTCAGTTCCCCTAAAGTGAACCCATCATACACCTTCTTCAGATTTGTTATTTCTATAGCATTTTCATATTCCATATGTACCCTCCATGTTTCTATTCCTGCCTGCTCTGGTTTGCTACAATTTTTTACTCCTCCGCAAGCATCTCCAACAATTCCTGCAGTTCCTGTTTCGTGACGCCACTCTTTTTCGCACAGGCAATTGCCTCCTGCAAATGGTGTTCCATCTTTTTTCGATACTCCTCACGCAGCAGCTCCTGTTTTTGTCCCTGTACGAAACAGCCTTTTCCGGCAACTGTCTGGATCAATCCGGCTTTCTCCAGTTCTTCATAAGCCCGTTTCGTCGTAATCAGACTGATCTGTAATTCCGCTGCCAGCGCGCGCATTGATGGCAGCAAAACGCCCTCCGCAAGTGCCCCGGACAGAATCTGTTCTTTGATCTGTGCCACAATCTGCTCATAGATCGGAACACCGGAGGAATGGCTGATGATAATATTCATGAACATTTCCTTCCTTTTGTACAATTCGCAATCGCATCATACACCTGAAATCACGATTTTGTTATTTCATTTTCTGTATATATACTGTGTATATAGTATATATACAGATGTTTAAAAAGTCAATCATAATTTCCGCATGACGGTCTATGGCAATCGAGTAGGAGGCGGTGATT
>DHJV01000026.1 GCA_002404515.1 Lachnospiraceae bacterium UBA4711
CGGGCAGCGCGTAATTGGATTAGACGCGATGCATCGCTGTCCCTTCTTAAATGATGTCAAGCTGTGCCGGCTGGTTTCTGCTTACGGAGATTCTGTCCTCTCAGAAACATGTGCAACCTTCCCGCGGGAATATCATACTTTCCACGGCCACAAGGAAGCGATGCTCATGCCATGCTGCCCGGCAGTGATTGATCTGTGGAGAGGTACACCACTTAATTTCCCACAGGTGTCTGAGCCAGACGCACTCTTTTTGATCCGTGCTTCGATCATAAATCTGATTCAGGATGCGAACATTTCGATTGAAGAAGCTTTGTTAGAAAGCTTCTATGTCCTGTCTGAGCTGGCGAAACATACACCAATCACCGTAGCAACGGTGACTGAATATTTCTCCCCTGCTTCTCTGACAGAACTTCGCGCAGCCATCCGCGACGTAGAACTCCCGGTTGCCGATACATGGATGGAATGCAACGAGCTGTTGCAGGATTTATCTGTGAATTATATTGAAGAGGGCTTGTACACGCCTTACTTGCATCCATTGATTGCGCTGGCAGAAAAATTTACTGCACCAGACGTCGAAGCACTCACTGACTTTATCCGGCAGCTACATGCTTATGATATCCTGCTTCGCAATTATCTGGCAAACGAAATATTCTCTGACCTGCTTATGCCGGAGGATATGATTGACGATATGCTGTTACATCTCGAATGGATTGCTATGGAATATGCATCCATCCGGCAGAGCCTTTTTCTTCTCTGCTCTGCCGAAGGAGCAAATAATCTTTCTTATGAAACGGTCCGTGACTACATCGTGATTCTGTCGCGCATGACCGGTTATGATGATACGGATATCCGCGAATATCTCGAAAATAGTTTTGTTTCCCCGATCTGGGACTGGGGATATTTTGCGCTGGTGGTTGGGAAATAGCATCTATTTATAAATTACATACTGCATACAAAGGTATATTTTCCATCCATTCCTGATTCATGTATTTAAGCGTAGAAAAACGAACAGCTCTTTCCGGTTGATATTTAAGTATATTACATTTTTTCTGACCTATGTAATTATATAAAATACATTTTTCCCGACCTTTATGTGGTCATTTAGCGCATTTTTTCCGACCTTTATAATTAAAAAACAGGGGCATATCCACAATAACATGACTTATGCTCCTGTTCTACAATTTCTGTTTCATTCATCAAATTTATCTGCATCGAGATATTTGATTACCTTCGCCGGATTTCCAACAACAACTGCGTAATCTGGTACGTCCTTCGTCACAACCGAAGCAGCTCCGACAACTGCATGTTTTCCAACACAGACGCCCGGCAGGATCGTCGCCCCCGCGCCAATCCACGCAGACTGTTTGATCCATACCGGCTTGCAGGTAAGCACAGAAAGATCATACGGATCATGGTTGTTCGAGATCAACTGCACATTGGCAGCAATCTGTACACCATCCTCGATCGTGATACCGCCTCGCGCCATCGCAAGCAGATTACTATTGATAAATACGCCCTTGCCAATCTTCATCCGGTTGACACAAGCACCACGGATCGGTGCAGCAACCAGACTTCCTTCACCCAGATTATCTCCGAATAACTCCTTCAACAACCGGTTATATTCCTCCGTAAATGGCATCGTCTGATTCAGTTCAAACAACACCTTTGCCACACGCATATTTTCTTCCCGGCTCGCCGGATCCGGTATCCGCATATCCACTCTGATTTCTTCACAATCCATTTGATTCACCCACTTACATTTACTTTTTCTCATCTAACAGCACAACGCCCTGCGCCGGATTCTCCTTGATGGCTCCAACGACCGGATGTGGCACATACATCTCTTCCAGATAAGCCACGTCCTCTGCGGAAAGTTTCACATCAAGCGCACCTGCTGCATCATCCAAGTATGCAGTCTTTGTTGCTCCGACGATCGGTGCTGTCACCCCCTTTGCCCACTGCCATGCGAGGGCGATCTGTGACATCTTACAGTTGTGCTTCTCTGAGAGCTCATGCACTCTGGCAACTACCTTCATATCCTGTTCTTCCATCCGGTCATACTTTCCACGTGCAACACGGTCGGTCCGGCTCCGCAGGGAATCTGTATTCCATACCGGTCTTGAAAGATGTCCGGCTGCAAGCGGACTGTACGGCATCAGTGCGACGTTCATCTGCTTACAGATTGGGATCAGCTCCCGCTCATCCTCCCGGTACAGAAGATTGTAATGATTCTCCATCGTAGCAAATGGTGTCAGTCCCCGCTCTTTTGCGGCAAGCTGCATATTATAAAACTGATATCCATACATCGCAGATGCACCGATTGCACGCACCTTTCCCGCCTTCACAAGCCCATCCAATGCTTCCATCGTCTCCTCGATCGGGGTATCGAAATCAAACCGGTGAATGATATACAAATCCAGATAGTCAGTTCCAAGCCGCTTGAGGGAACCGTCGATTTCCCGCTCAATCGCTGTCTTTGACAATCTGCCCTCATTGAAATACACCTTCGATGCGATCACGACCTTATCACGTGCCACATTCTTTTTCAGTGCCTGTCCAAGATATTCCTCACTGGTTCCTGCGGAATAGCAGTTTGCAGTATCAAAGAAATTGATACCAAGGTCTAACGCATGCTTAATCACCTTCTCACTTTCCTGCGCATCCAGTGTCCAGTCGTGCATCGTACCAGCCTTTCCGAAGCTCATGCATCCGATGCAAAGCTTCGATACTTCAATATCGGTATTTCCAAGTTTTGCGTACTCCATGTATAAACCCTCCTGTAGACAAGCAGGCGATTGCCGTTATTTACCACTCCGCACAATCACCTGCAACCATAAATGTTTTATTTTAACTTACTGTATTGCTCGTCTGTTACCGGCTCGCACCACTCGGTGCCGCCGTTTTCTGCGGGTACCTCTACCGCAAGGTGCGAGAACCAGCTGTTTTTCTGCGCGCCGTGCCAGT
>DHJV01000080.1:0-2007 GCA_002404515.1 Lachnospiraceae bacterium UBA4711
ATGTCTCTATCCAATACTGCAACCCCGATTTATTACGGTCAGTTTCGCGATGCTGTTCTGCGCGGCGAGATTCCCGTATGTCGGGAAGTCGCGATGGAGATGAACCGCATTGATGATCTGATCGCAAATCCGGGTGTATTTTATGACGACGAAGCCGTAGAAGGCTGGGTGAAATACTGTGAGAGTGAACTGACGCTGACCGACGGATCTGATTTGAATCTTCTGGACTCGTTCAAACTCTGGGGTGAGCAGATCTTCGGCTGGTACTACTTCATTGAACGCAGTGTTTATGTTCCAAATCCGGATGGACACGGCGGTCACTATGAAAGAAAAGTTATCAAGAAAAGACTTGTAAATAAGCAGTATTTGATCGTTGGGCGAGGCGCAGCGAAATCGGTTTATGATTCCTGTCTGCAATCATTTTTCCAAAATGTTGATACCAGCACAACGCATCAGATTACAACTGCCCCGACGATGAAGCTCGCGGAAGAGGTAATGTCTCCACTTCGGACTGCCATTACCAGAAGCCGCGGGCCTTTGTTTAAGTTTTTGACATTCGGCTCCTTGCAGAATACGACCGGCAACCGCGCTGACCGCGTCAAACTGGCATCTACGAAAAAGGGAATTGAAAACTTCCTGACAGGATCTCTCATTGAGGTTCGTCCGATGAGCATCAATAAGCTTCAAGGTCTTCGCTGTAAGGTTGCCACGGTTGACGAATGGCTCTCCGGCGATATTCGTGAGGATGTCATTGGCGCAATCGAACAGGGTGCTTCCAAGGTTGACGACTATCTGATCGTTGCTACCAGCTCAGAAGGTACCGTCCGTAATGGTGCCGGCGACACGATCAAAATGGAGCTTATGAACATCCTGAAGGGTGATTATCCGAATCCCCACGTTTCTATCTGGTGGTATCGGCTGGATTCTATTGACGAAGTTGGAAACCCCGATATGTGGCTGAAGTGCAATCCGAATATCGGTAAAACGGTGAGCTACGAAACATATCAGCTAGACGTGGAACGTGCCGAAAAAGCACCTGCTGCAAGAAATGATATTCTTGCCAAACGATTCGGTATCCCGATGGAGGGCTACACATATTACTTCGCGTATGAAGAGACGATTCCGCATAAGATGCACTCCTTCTGGCAGATGCCATGCGCCTTGGGCGCAGACCTTTCCAGAGGCGACGATTTCTGTGCATTCACCTTCCTATTCCCGCTTGGTGGAGAGAGCTTTGGCGTGAAAACACGGTGCTATATCACGGATGTGACACTTTCAAAGTTGCCGCTTGCTATGCGGAATAAATACGAGGAGTTCATGAAAGAAGGCAGTCTGATCGTGTTAGAGGGCAGTGTTCTTGATCTGGATGTTGTTTACGACGATCTGGACGAGCACATTATTCAGACCGGATACGATGTACGCTGCTTCGGATATGACCCTTATAATGCGCAAAGCTTTGTCGAGCGCTGGGCACGGGAGAATGGTCCATTCGGAATTGAAAAAGTTATTCAGGGTGCAAAGACTGAGTCTGTACCGCTGGGTGAACTAAAAACGCTTGCTGAGCAGCGCAGCCTGATCTTTGATGAACAGCTGATGACATTTACGATGGGCAACTGTATCACTCTGGAGGATACGAACGGCAACCGGAAACTGCTGAAAAAGAGACACGATGAAAAGATCGACTCTGTTGCAGCAATGATGGATGCCTATATTGCCTATAAACATAATAAAGACGCATTTGAGTAAAGGTGGTGACGCTATGGACGTTTATTTATCCCATCATGGGATCATCGGTATGAAATGGGGCGTACGGCGCTACCAGAATCCAGACGGCTCACTTACCCCTGCCGGTCAGAGACGGCTTGACAAAAAGGACAATAAGTGGGCCAAGAAGAACTATGACAAGATCGTAAAAAATGCGCGGAAAAAGGTGTCGGGAGAGCTGAACGAGTATGGAAATCAGCTGCTTCGCGACGCCTCTTCTTATAATTCACGCGGACGAATCAG
>DHJV01000080.1:2119-4177 GCA_002404515.1 Lachnospiraceae bacterium UBA4711
CCTTCTGGCAAGGTCGTGCAGTTTGTAGCGAAGCGAGGAGAACTCGGTGTTCATATGGCACTCGCGACTCCGAACTACGATATGAGCCAGTTGAAAAACGGCATCTGGTCCTCTGGACGAATTGCTTATAAGAAGAAGTCCGTGGATATGACATAAATAGTAGAAAAGAGTGAAGAACAACTTAATGAAGGTATAGACGACACAACAATACGGAGACTCTGATTGTCTACAGGGCCTCCGCTTTTCGTCATCAATTTATTGTAAAGACAGTTATGTCTATAAATTTCATATTCAGTTTTGCTTGGTCGTTAGGGCGATATGTCTGAGCGCTATTTAGCATTCAGTAATGGCGTTACATGAATGCACAAATCTTTGCACTCGAGGTTTATGCTGCTGTGTTTGGCTAAGTCGCATAACTTATGAACACAATAGCAGAACATAAGTCTGATTATGGTTACCGTATAGTTCGATGCTGATAATTCATAATCTTTGTATCTGATTTTGTTCAAACCTAAACTCCTTTCTTCCAGATTTTCAAACAAGCAAAACAAGTTGTCTATATCTTCGTTAAGTTGTTCTTCTATCCGCATCATACGCTATTTCGTGTTATATGTCAAGTTTTATCACTACATCTAGGAGGTGATGAACGTTCAATGAAAGAAACGATTGGCTCCAAGTTCAAACGAGCTTGGAATATTTTTATGAATCGAGATCCCACAAGTTATCAAGGAACATCTTATTCCGGTTCCAGCTATGGGTATCGGCCTGACCGGATCCGTATGACACGAGGGCATGAGCGATCGATTGTGACAGCCATTTGCAACCGCATTGCATTGGATGTTTCGGCGATCAGCCTTGTTCATGCTCGGGTAGATGAAAATGGTCATTTTCTGGAATACATCGACGACACCCTGCATCAATGTTTGACTGTTGAAGCAAATATTGACCAGACGGGACGAGCACTGCGGCAGGACATCGTAATGTCGATGCTGGATGAAGGATGTGTGGCAGTTGTCCCAGTCGAAGCAGATTTTGACCCGGATGAGAATAACAGCTACAAAATCTATTCGCTGCGAACAGGAAAGATTCTGGAATGGATGCCTCAGCACGTACGAGTCCGGCTTTATAACGAGACAACTGGACGATTTAAAGAGGTTGTTGTGGCAAAGAAATACACAGCGATTATGGAAAATCCTCTGTTCGCGGTCATGAACGAACCGAACTCCACGATGCAGCGCTTGATCCGCAAGCTGAACATTCTGGACGCGATCGATGAACAGAGCGGTTCCGGAAAACTGGATCTGATTATTCAGCTCCCTTATGTCATCAAGTCTCAAGCTCGGAAGGAACAGGCTGAACAGCGTCGAAGAGACATTGAGCAGCAGCTCTCCGGCTCGAAGTATGGCATCGCCTATACCGATGGTACAGAGCATATCACACAGCTCAATCGCGGCGTAGAGAACAATCTGATGAGCCAGATCGAGTATCTGACAAAGATGCTGTATTCCCAGCTTGGTATTACGGAGAGCGTTATGGATGGCACTGCCAACGAGGAAACGATGCTGAACTATCACAACCGGACGGTGGAGCCAATTCTGGCAGCCATCGCCGATGAGATGACGCGAACGTTTCTTACAAAGACTGCACGCACACAGAAGCAGGCGATCTCCTTCTTCCGTGATCCATTCAAGCTTGCACCGGTCTCTCAGATCGCAGAAATTGCGGACAAGTTTACCCGCAATGAGATCATGAGCTCGAACGAGATTCGTTCCATTATCGGTATGAAGCCGTCTGACGATCCGCGAGCTGACGAGCTCCGTAACAGCAACATCAACCAGTCTGATGCGGAGCAAGTATTACCGAAAGATGAGGAAGAGAATCAAAATGGTAACTCTGAACAAAAATCAAAGGAGGAGCAATCGGAAGAATGAAACTGAAATACCCTGATTGCGATTTTCATGGCTATGCCACGAAAGCCAATCTCACATGCAGGGACAAGCGTGTGATCATGCCTGATGCCTTTAAGGAGCAGGACGGCGAGAAAGTACCGCTCTGTTG
>DHJV01000023.1:0-152 GCA_002404515.1 Lachnospiraceae bacterium UBA4711
CATTTTGCAAACATATTTTTGTAGAAATCTCCACGTGGACCGTTGAACTCATCCACCGCAAGCGGTGTCACGATAATGCCCGGTGCGATATCATTCAGCCGCGCACCACGCTTGCCCCATACAACAGATTGTGCCATCACGCGCTTTTCATT
>DHJV01000023.1:165-4371 GCA_002404515.1 Lachnospiraceae bacterium UBA4711
TCGTTGCAGCGCTTTGCCATCTGGTAGGCATGCAGGGTATCTCTGATATTTTCCGGCTGCAGGATCTCAAGGCTTAATAATTCTTCCGTCGGTGTAGTTGCAAGTGCTTCGTCCTCTTCCGCGGTAAGCTGCGGCATTCTCCATCCGGACTGACTGGAGATCGTAACGCCACATCCGCCCTCTGNNTGTGCCATCACGCGCTTTTCATTGCAGCGTTTTGCCATCTGGTAAGCATGAAGCGTATCTTTGATGTGTTCCGGCTGTAAAATCTCAAGATCTAATAATTCTTCGGTCGGCGTTGTTGCAAGTGCTGCATCTTCTTCTGCAGAGAGCTGTGGCATTCTCCAGCCTGACTGGCTGGAAATCGTCACACCACAGCCGCCCTCTGCGATCACCTTTCCGACTTCTTCCAGCAATACAGCCGTTCCGTACAGATCAACTTTCAGGATTGCTTCGATCGGTGCCTGACTCGGTGACACACCTGCTCCATTTACAAGCATTTTGATCTTACCATACTCCTGCGCCTTTGCAATCAGTGCCAGAATAGATTCTCTGGAAGAAAGATCCATCTCCACCGGTTCAACATCAAAACCTGCATTGTTCATAATTTCTGCAATCGCTTCTGCATTCTTTCTATTCTTATCACCCATTACGATCTTCTTTCCATAACCAACGCGTCTTGCAATCGCCATAGAAATCTGTCCCGCACCGGTCACGATCATTACATCTTTTTTACGCATAATCTTCCTGCTCCTTCCTACTTCACACTCTTCTTCGCCCAGTCTGAAACTGCCGCTTCTGCTTTTGCTGCGTCCGCGCCATGAACCGCAATGCCCGGTCCGAAGGTTGCACCTTTGCAGATTTTCCGCAAATCGCGCTCACTGTTTCCAAGTCCGCTTCCCTCGTGTGTCATAAGCGCCATCACCTTTTTGCCTGTAAAATCAAGTCTTTCAAGCTGTGTAAATACAGCGACCGGATACGTTCCCCACCAGCAAGGGCCGCACACAAACACGTGATCGTAGTCCGAAATGTCATCCAGATACTTCTTTAATTCCGGTCTTGCATGCTCCCGCAATTCCACCTGTGCTTCTTCCGTACACTTGTGATAATCTTCTGAATACGCATTAACGGTCTCAACCTCGAACAGATCGCCGCCGACTGCCTTCTGGATGAACTCGGCACAGATTTCCGTATTGCCCTTCGCAAGATCCACGATACTTCCATTTACATAGTTCTCGCCTTTTCTTGAATAATAAATAATCAGATTTTTTGCCATATTTTGCTTCCTCCTTGTTCTGATATTTCCTTTTCTTTGCTCTTATCATAGTTAATTTCTTCTTCTGAATCAAAACTTTATTCTTATCGTATTGATAAGTTATACTTATCGTTATATAATGGACATTAATGTTGGTACACGCAATCAAAATTCTTAGATATCCGATTCAAATAGTTTATAGATTACAGCAAGCATATAAAATGGAGATATATACATGTTATTACGTCAGATTGAATATTTACAGGCGGTAATTGAAAATGGAAATTTCTATGAGGCGGCAGAACAATGCCATGTGTCGCAGTCTGCGATTTCCCAGCAGATTAAGAAATTAGAAGATGAACTTGGGTTAAAACTATTGGAGCGCCACAACCGGACATTTTCCTTAACCCCTGCCGGAGAACACTTCTATCGGAAGAGCCTGATTATCTCTGGGGATATCAAGCAGCTTGTCCGCGAGACAAAACGGATTTCCGACCACGATCATGCAGTTTTACGAATTGGTTATTATAAGGGATATCACGGAAATGAGCTTTCCGAAGCGATTGCTTCTTTCTCTGAAAAATATCCGACGGTCGATGTGGAAATCACAGTCGGAAGTCACGAAGAACTCTATCACGCGATGGAGGATGGCACTGTCGATCTCGCGATCAACGATCAGCGACGCGCATTTTCAGATGCCTACAACAACGAAATCCTCGCGGAAAGCAAGATCTATATCGAACTTTCCACGAAAAATCCGCTTAGCCGGTTGGCTGCACTTGAAGTAGAGGATCTGAAAAATACACCTTGTATTCTGGTTATCAATCAGACCGGGCAGAAGGAAGAGCAGAATTATTATGAATCAATCATTGGGCTGCATGGGGATTTTCTCTTTGCAGACACCGTACAGGAAGCCCGGCTCAAAATCATAACCGGACAGGGATATATGCCTGTCGATGTAATTGGCGAACAGGTCTGGTTCGACACATCGGTCAGCCGAATCCCGCTTGTCAGGAACCAGTCTCCGGTCAAAAAGACCTACTGTGCTTTCTGGAAGAAAGACAATTCCGGCTATTATATCGAAGAGTTTGCACAGATACTGAAAGCGTGTTTTATTTGACTGTCTGTGAAACTAAATCCCAATTTTTAACTGTAACAAACTATCGTAATACATTCGATCTTGAATAAATGTAAAACAGCTTTTGTGTATATTTATAGCAAGCATAATTTTTGTATTTTCCAAAACTCAAAAAGGCATCCGTTAACCAAATGACAGATGCCCATGTTTTAATTTAACTACTTAAGATATCCCTCTCCACCCATTAGCATTGTCATTTCCTCAATCCTTTCAAGCGGAAATGGTGGATGTCCAATAGGTTTCATTGCAATTGACATTAGCTTCATTGGATTATCATCTGCCGCAACTCTGTTAGAACTCAATGCTCCGCACATCTTACATCGGTGAATAATCGCCCATTCGCCCTTATTTTTTACCCATACTGATACTGGTTCCATATGACCACCGCAATCGGACTCTCGGTCTCCCGGTTCAATATCAACATGTAAACTGTACAGACAATTCGGGCAATGATTTCTATGGTCACTTCCTGCCCCTTCTGGAACTACAGTTCTTCCACAATTTCTACAAACAAATGTTTCGTTGCAGGGATGCGTCTTATAATATCCCTTTTCGTATTGCTTGCGCTTGTTTTCTCTATTCATTGTTGGATCCTCCAGATTGATTTTTTGAGGATTCATATTCACGTATTATTCCTTGAATTCTTTTTTCTGAAAGGAAAAACATTTTGCCAAGTTCTGCGATAGTGTCACCCGAATGGAATCTACTTACTATCTCCTTGTTTCTCTTTGCAAGCCTTTTTTTGGCACCATTCTTTTCACCCCAGCCCATTGCTTTCTCACTCCTGCGCGGGATATATAAAACTTTACCATCAACATATTTTTGAATTTCTCTGATCAAGTCTTCTGGCAAGACTTCATCTGCATTAACATAGCTCATATGCGTCCTCCTAATTATCTCCTTAGGATGCAATGGCTATAGCATTTAATTTTTTGCAATAGCCACTGCTATCGCACAATTGCCTTATAATTCTTCAAAAAACACTCTTTGAACCTTTCTGGTTATATTTTATTCAGAATATCATACGCAAACTATAACAACAACCTCTAATTCGTTTTAACTCGAAATTGAATCAACTGCTTTTTAATTATATATTTCTTCCTTGATATTGAACTGTCACAACAAAAACCTTCTTTGAATCCTTGTCTATCTTGAATACTACGACATAGTTATCAATGAGCAACTGCTTATAACCCTTTCCAGCATATCTTCCAACCAAACGATCTTGATGCGCCTCAGGTATTTGTTCTAGTGTTCTTAATGCCTCCCATATTCTATCTGTTTGTCCCTTTGCATTTTCAGGTGACAATTTTTCAAGTGCAATATATGCGTAGATATCATCTATGTCACGAAACGCTTTCGGATATAACATAACTTCATATTTATCCATAGTATTTCTGATTTAACCTTTCTATTGCACGATTCATTGAGATTGGTTCTGCTCCTTCTTCAACTTCCTTCTCTGCCTCAAAAATAGCCTGATCGATTCTATTAATTTGCGCAAATCGCTCATATAATTCCGAACTCATTACAACCAAATCACTATATCCATTTTTTGTTATAAAAATTGGCTCTTGTTGTTTGTGCGCTAATTCAGATATCTCACTGGTATTTCTCAAATCTCTAATAGGAATAATTGTCGGCATTGTATACACCTCTCTTTCTTGTGTCACTATTGTAGCATTATTATGCCGCAATGTAAATTAAAATATCCATTTGACAACCGTAAAGTGAAATTTTTAACCAATTAAATATAATTTTCATTGAGGGATAATAAAATAAGCCATGCCCCATTCGCACCCCTTCGGGCTGC
>DHJV01000030.1:0-2505 GCA_002404515.1 Lachnospiraceae bacterium UBA4711
AAAATAAGTTTTATAAAAGAAATTTTAGGGCAGAATTATATGGAGGTTTTAAACAATAATTTAAAAAATACAAATATATTTTATGATGTAGATATAAATATGCAAGATTTAATAGATAATAAGATTCTGTATTTTTTAGAAATAGAAAATATAAAAATAGACAATATATATGAAGAAAAAGAAACACTTGGAAAAATAATTAAATATTTATATTTTAAAGAAATTAAAATTCAAAGAAAATATATATTGCAAAAGTTTGGAATTTATAAGGATTTATTTTACGAATTAATAAAATAAAAGTTATGTAAAGGACAAAAGTGACCCGTCCCCAAATGTCCTTTGTGAAATATTTGTGAATTTTAGAAAAATAGTATTGACATTTATATAAAATAGGTATAAATTGTTAGCAGTCTCAAACAAAGACTGCTAATTTAATATATAACAATATTAAATAATAAAATAAATTAAGGAGGTAATGTTAAATGTTAAAACCATTAGCAGACAGAGTAGTAATTAAAATGAAAGAAAATGAGGAGACTACAAAAAGTGGAATAATTTTAGCAGGAGCGAGCAAAGAAAAACCACAATTTGCAGAAGTTCTAGAAGTAGGACCAGGAACAGAAAAAATTAAAATGGAACTAAAAAAAGGAGATATTGTTGTTGTAAGTAAATATGCAGGAACAGAAATAAAATATCAAGGTGAAGATTTAGTTATAGTAAGCCAAGATGATATTTTAGCTATTGTAGAATAAAATATGATGATATAAAAGGAATATGATGAGCTAAACTAAAAAGGCCTGTCCCTAATAGTTTAATAAGGAGGTAATTTTGTATGTCAAAAGAAATTAAATTTGGTGAAGATGCCAGAAAAAGTTTATTAAATGGAGTTAATAAATTAGCAGATACAGTAAAGGTTACATTAGGACCTAAAGGAAGAAATGTAGTTCTTGATAAATCATATGGTGCACCGCTTATTACTAACGATGGTGTTACAATTGCAAAGGACATTGAACTTGAAGATAAGTTTGAAAATATGGGAGCACAGCTTGTTAAGGAAGTTGCAACAAAGACAAATGATGTTGCCGGTGATGGTACAACAACAGCAACCGTTCTGGCACAGGCAATGATCAACGAAGGTATGAAGAATCTGGCAGCCGGTGCAAATCCGATCGTACTTCGTAAAGGTATGAAGAAAGCTTGCGATGCAGCTGTAGATGCAATCTCAGAGATGAGCGAGTCTATTAATGGCAAGGAGCAGATTGCAAGAGTTGCTTCAATCTCTGCTGGTGATGACAGTGTCGGAGAACTCGTTGCAGATGCAATGGAAAAGGTTTCTAAGGATGGCGTTATTACAATCGAAGAGTCTAAGACAATGAAGACAGAGCTTGACTTAGTAGAAGGTATGCAGTTTGATCGTGGTTATGTAAGTGCTTATATGGCAACGGATATGGAGAAGATGGTTGCAGAGCTTGATAATCCGTATATCCTGATCACAGATAAGAAGATTTCCAACATTCAGGATATCCTTCCACTTCTGGAGCAGATTGTACAGGGCGGACAGAAGCTTTTGATTATCGCTGAGGATATCGAGGGCGAGGCTCTTACAACATTGATCGTAAATAAGCTGCGTGGTACATTCTCAGTCGTAGGTGTAAAGGCACCTGGCTATGGTGACAGAAGAAAAGAAATGCTGCAGGATATCGCAATCCTGACAGGTGGTACAGTTATCTCGGAGGAACTTGGCTATGATTTGAAGGAGACAACACTGGATCAGCTTGGTCGTGCTAAGAGTGTGAAGGTTGCTAAGGAGAATACAGTTATCGTTGATGGTTGTGGCGCAAAGGCAGATATCGAGGCAAGAGTGAATGTGATCAAGGCACAGCTTGCTGAGACAACATCTGAGTTCGATAAGGAGAAGCTGCAGGAGAGACTGGCAAAGCTTGCTGGTGGAGTCGCTGTTATCCGTGTTGGTGCTGCAACTGAGACAGAGATGAAGGAAGCAAAACTTCGTCTGGAAGATGCTTTGAACGCTACAAGAGCAGCCGTAGAAGAGGGTATCATCGCAGGTGGTGGATCTGCATATATCCATGCTTCTAAGAAGCTGAATGCTCTGATTGATACATTGGAAGGTGACGAGAAGACTGGAGCAACAATCATTGCAAAGGCACTGGCAGCTCCTCTTGCTCATATCGCATCCAATGCAGGGCTCGAAGGTGCAGTTATCATCAACAAGATCAAAGAGTCTGAGGTTGGTGTTGGATTTGATGCTTACAAGGAAGAGTATGTAAACATGATTGAAGCAGGTATCATTGATCCTGTGAAGGTTACAAGAACAGCATTGCAGAACGCAACATCCGTTGCTTCTACATTCCTTACAACAGAGTCTGTTGTTGCAGACATCAAGGAAGATGCTCCGGCTATGCCAGCAGGTGGCATGGGCGGTGGCATGGGAATGATGTAATAACCTGAGCAACGCAGAAATAGAAAAAGACAGCCATGCGTGGT
>DHJV01000030.1:2567-5724 GCA_002404515.1 Lachnospiraceae bacterium UBA4711
ACCACGCATGGCTGTCTTTTTCTGTTTCTATGGTGCGAAGCACCATAGTCGGCAAGCTACAAAGTAGCTTGCGACTGCGTGCTCAGGCAATTACAAGTAGCGTTGCTCAGTTTATTACATTTCCCCTTTCTATATTGACAATACGTATCATTACGTATACAATAATAAAAAGGAGAACAATATGCCAATAACATCAAAAGCAATGATTAAAAAACTGAAGAAGCATGGATTTCAAATCATATCGCAAAATGGATCACATGTGAAATTAACAAACGAAGAAACACACAAAACAGTGATTGTGCCATATCACTGTAAAGATTTGAAAATAGGTTTGGAACAGGCAATATTAAAACAGGCAGGAATAAAGGAGGAGAAATAACTATGCATCATTATTTTTATCCGGCTATATTTCATAACGACGAGAAGGGTGGCTATTGGATTTCATTTCCAGACTTCCCGGAATGCATGACACAGGGAGAAACAATGGAAGAAGCTTACGAGATGGCTGTAGAAGCAATGGGATTATGTATTGACGACCGACTGAAAAACGAAGAATCATTGCCGGAAGTATCTGCTCCTGTGGATTATATACTGCAGGAGGGCGATTTTTCCTGTCTGATAGAATTTGATCTGGCACAGTACAGGAAAAAACACAACACAAAATCTGTGAAGAAAACACTTAGTATTCCGGAATGGTTAAATGAAGCGGCGATGGAACATGACATCAATTTCTCTCAGGTACTTCAAGAGGCATTGATGAAGAAAATAGGGATTTAACATCCCCACATCCCCAGAAACTTCCTTAACACCTCGGACTTTCCACGGCTCTTCGGGTACACGAACCCGACAGTACGCTCTGCAACCGGATGGGAGAGCGGAAGCTCTAAGATCTGCCCGGAAGCCAGATAGTCCGTTGCGAATTCCCGCACGACACTGGCAACACCCATGCCGATGGCGGCAAAATCAATGAGCAGATCCATGTTATTTACTTCGAGGATCTGTTGAGGATGGATGCCTTCGGACTCCAGATAATCATCGATATGTGTACGGGTGATATTATTTTTTTCCAGCAGCATCAGGTTCGATTTTTCCAGAATGTCCTTCATGGCAAATCCGGATTCAGCTGCCGGATACGCAGGATTTACCGGCGGCAAAGTGGAACCGGCTGTATCCAGATTCCCAACAATACCGGTCAGATTTCCGGCAAAAAAACACGGATTTGCAGGTTCTGGTGCAAGCTCTTCCTGTTCCCGCAGGTGCAGGTTGGAAAGGTAAGTTTCGTTTACGACGAAGATGTCGTGGATCGTGCTGATATCCTGATATTCAAAACCGACAGGGATGTCCGTCTTGCATATCAGTCCGATATCAATGCGTCCGTCATTCAGAAGCTTCAGGGTATTTACGGTTGAATGGCAGTCGATGATAACCTTGATGTGCGGATTCTCTGAGATGAAGGTCTGCAGCTTATCGAGTAATATATGCTTGCAAAGCGAGGTACTGACCCCAATTCGCAGCTGCCCGATGCCAAGCTCATGGATATGCCGTATTTCATCCTCTCCCTGTGAGATATTCGAGAATGCTTTCTCGATGTGATTGTATAGAACCTGTCCTTCATCGGTCAGTGTCACACCTTTGGAAGAACGCAAAAAAAGCTTCACATGAAGTCCGTCCTCAAGCTTGGAAATTGCTTTCGAGATCGCGGGCTGGCTGATAAAAAGCATATCAGCGGCTTTGCTGATATTTCCGGTATTTGCAACTGTATAAAAGACTCTGTAATAATTCAGATTATCAAACATAATATCCCCTCGTTTCCTTACATATAAATCCATATATTTTATAAAAATTTTGGAATATTCTATGGAATATTTTATTATATAGATAATATTCTCATATCATCTCATAAATAAGTTGAGCTTGGATTTAATATAACATACTTGCGCCATAACTACAAGTTATAAACAATATTCATATTATATATTGTAATTATAGGAAAAAATATGGTATGATTCAAATATTATAAGCAGAATCAGGAGGAAATGATTATGGGTATGACCATGACGCAGAAAATACTTGCGAAACATGCAGGTCTTGCAAGTGTGGAAGCAGGACAGTTGATTGAGGCAGATTTGGATTTAGTGCTTGGTAATGATGTCACAACACCCGTTGCCATTCACGAGATGGAAAAGTTTAATAAGAAGGAAGTGTTTGATAAGAGCAAGATTGCACTTGTTATGGATCACTTTACACCAAATAAAGATATTAAGAGTGCAGAGCATTGCAAATGTGTACGAGAGTTCTCTGGCGAGAATGAGATCGTGAACTTCTTTGATGTCGGAGAGATGGGAATCGAGCATGCACTGCTTCCGGAAAAAGGACTGATTGTTGCAGGCGAGACCTGTATCGGTGCGGATTCACATACATGTACTTACGGTGCCCTTGGTGCATTCTCTACAGGTGTCGGCAGTACAGATATGGCAGCCGGTATGGTGACAGGTAAGGCATGGTTCAAGGTGCCATCTGCAATCAAGTTTAATATCGTAGGTGAGAAAGCACCATATATCAGTGGTAAGGATGTGATCCTCCACATCATTGGTATGATCGGTGTGGATGGTGCACTTTATAAGTCTATGGAATTTGTTGGCGAGGGTATCAAGAACCTGACGATGGACGACCGTTTCACGATTGCAAACATGGCAATCGAGGCAGGTGCAAAGAATGGTATCTTCCCAGTGGATGAGCAGACAGAAGCTTATATGAAGGAGCATTCTACAAAGACATATACAAAGTATGAGGCAGATGCTGATGCTGTCTATGATGAGGAATATACGATTGACCTTTCAACCTTGAAGCCAACCGTTGCATTCCCACATCTTCCAGAGAATACAAAGACGATTGACGAAGTTGGCGACATCAAGATCGATCAGGTAGTCATCGGTTCCTGTACAAATGGACGAATCTCTGATATGCGTATTGCCGCTGATATCATTAAGGGCAGACATGTGGCAAAGGGTGTGCGTGTGATCGTGATTCCTGGTACACAGGAGATTTATTTACAGATGCTCGAAGAAGGTCTGACAAAGGCATTTATCGAGGCAGGTGCAATCGTATCGACTCCAACCTGTGGACCTTGTCTGGGCGGTTATATGGGTATTCTGGC
>DHJV01000089.1:0-164 GCA_002404515.1 Lachnospiraceae bacterium UBA4711
TCACCGGCAACATCATTTGTCTTAGTTGCAACCTCCTTTACAATCTGTGCACCCATATCTTCAAACGGATCTTCGAGTGTGATCTCCTTTGCGATTGTCACACCATCATTTGTGATGAGCGGGGAACCAAATGATTTTGCTAGAACTACATTTCTTCCTTTTGG
>DHJV01000089.1:197-8228 GCA_002404515.1 Lachnospiraceae bacterium UBA4711
GGTCCTAATGTTACACGAACAGTATCTGCTAACTGATTTACTCCGGCTTCCAAAGCCTTTCTGGCTTCTGCTCCATACTTAATTTCCTTTGCCATTGTATTACGCCTCCTAGTTTTTTTTGCATCTTCTAATGATAACGGCAATACTTTCTTTGTTCCCATACTGCCTTACCTTTCTGTAGGTACTGCCCCCTCGCTGCGCTCAGCGGCATGTCGTCGGTGCCATCCTGAATGGAACTTCGTTCCATGGGCACCTCCTACTGAACGATTGCAAGAATATCTGCCTGCTTTACAATAATGTACTCATCATCTCCAAGCTTTACTTCTGTTCCTGCATATCTGGAATAGATTACTTTATCGCCAGCCTTTACTTCCATCGGAACCTTCTCGCCATCTACAACAGCGCCAGGGCCAACTTCAACAACCTCTGCATACTGCGGTTTTTCCTGTGACTGTGTTGGAAGAACGATACCTGATTTTGTCGTTTCTTCTGCAACGGACTGTTTTAATACAACTCTGTCTCCTAACGGTGTTAACTTCATAATATACCCGACCTCCTAATTTTTACTTTTAGCACTCATATTGGTTGAGTGCTAACATAATTCTTATTGTACTCATTTTTTCAAAAAAATCAACCCCCAATTTGTAAATTTAACCAAATAGACACAATTTGCCGGACAGCCTGTATATAATGTATGATTGCTGCATTGTTTTTATGCCATTACAAAAAACAGACAGAAAAGCTTCTGACTCTTCTGTCTGCCTATACGCCAATTCTATTACGATTCTATAATTGTATGGTTTGTTTTGATAATGCCCCGCGGCAGCGAATCCTTCGCATTCTTCCATGGTTCATCCTTAAAACGGTAATCAAACTTATCGATGAACCAGCCGATATCTCCATTTACGCGCTCCATACCGGCAAAATATGTATTGTTCAGGATATCCTGAAACTCCGCATACGCATCCTTCGCAAGCTTCACACCGCCCTCGTCATATAAGACTCCGTAATGATATGTACAAAATCCTTTACAGTTTGCGAATTTATCACGGAACTCCGGATCCTTCTTCCACAGATGAAAGATCGTATCAATGTACCGCATGGATGTTTCCTTCATCCGGCTGCAGATAAAGCAGGAATTTTCCAGTCGTTTGATATAATCACTGACGGAAGAACTTGCCTGCTTCTTGAAAAGTCCGCCCGATACAACCGGTTTTCCTGTACTCAGTGCTTTCAGATCCCGGATTGTCTTATCGGTATGTGTCTTTAACATCAGTGCAAGTCCCAGCCGGTTCTTCTCCGCATAGAGCATCCGCACATGGTGTGCGCAAAAGCCCTGCTCATCCGTCATCGCCCGGTTATCATCCTCCATATAACTTGGTCCCATCGTATATTCGATTGCGTTTCGTTCCAATTGCCGGTTCATCTCGCAGATCGGGCATTCGCAATCTGTTGTAAATGCATCATTCACCGGAATCGTATACAACTGTTCTGCCATTTCTCGTTTTCTCCTGTTTCTTCTCTTAAAAAAGAGCACAGCAATTTCGTTGTGCTCTCTTCACTTAGTTTACAATATAATCTCCGGTCTCTGCATCCCGCAGGAAATGCAGTTTCAGATAATTTCTGTAATTACGCAGCTTTCCTTCATAGATAATCTCCAGATCATCACACATTCGAAAATCACGCGGGCACGTCAGCCCCGGCTTCTTCATAATAAGCGGAATCCCTGCTTTGCGCAGGACATACGATACAAACTGTGAACAGAAATAATTGTACCTCCGCTCCACGGATTTCCGGCACATTACACCTAAAATTCCAAGATAATTATATCGATAAAATGCTTTCTCACTCTTAAATTGTTCCAGTATATCCATAATCTTTTCGTACTGTTTTTTTGTCACACGCAGTCTGCCTATCCTGCATGTGGTCTGAATATCACGCCCAAATACCCCCGTCGTGATATCCTCACTAATAAATCCGCAATCAAACGGATTATGTAAGTGCTTTCTTGCAAAGCTGTACATTTCCTTTAGTTCCACATCCATCGCCAGGGATGTATGTGCGTATGGCTCCCGTGTCCATAGCTTGATCACACGGGACGGAAGTGTCTGTGTCTTAGACAGCACAATATAAACACTGTAATCTTCTTCCGGTTCATACACATGCAAAGGAATGTCTGTCATTATATTATTTGCATCCATATCCATTCAATCTGTTATTACAGATTATGCTCCATCTCATTTTTTGCTCCTGATACTCTCCCGAATCATATCTTTTAGTTTCAACGCTTCATCCTTCATTCTGGAAGATGCCGACCGCGAAGTAATCACGATTGATAACAAACGTAATGCATCCTCATTCCTTCCAAGTCTGCGCGCCAAATCTGCTAATAGATACTGAAGTGTATTTTCATCCATTCCCGCTATCGGAAACGTCTCTGATGAGATTGCCTTTAAAAATCCTTCATACGCATTTTTTAAACATTCTCTTTCATCCATATACAGGGAACGATTTTCCTCCGGTGTAATACCTTTCGGTTCCGCTGCCAGATACTGCCGTTTTCCCCGCAGCACCCATGCGTATTTCAGACACGTATATGCCCTCTCACTGTTTTTCGCCTTTTTTACCATTGCCGTGATCAACGCCAGCTGATAACGCGTGATCGCATCATCATACGTAAAGATATCTTTCCGGATCGCCGGTTCCATTCCATTAAATTTCGAACCGATCTGCTCTCCGATATCACGAATCTGCCGATCCATCAGTTTCCCAAAATATCTGCCAAGCGCAGAATATCCACACTTTTCACAGGTAATCACGTCATACTTGATTGGATCTATATGATCGTAAATCGGTCGAAGATCCGTATCCTTGCTTACCAGGCGAACCTTCCCTGCCCGCACGCATTTCGTCTTAAATGTCAGATTACAAATCGGGCATTCATATGTTTTATCAAACAGTGCTTCTTTCTCCATCTCCTCCGGTGACTTTGTTTCCTTTTGTTCCGCTGCGCCACGACGTGCGTCTGCACCGGAATCGTTGTCCAAAATCTTCGATTCATCAAAACCACCAAGGCCAAGATTTCCGATTGTGGAAAAAATGCCCATCTCAATCCTCCTCTGCCTAACTCCCCTGTTACTTCTCTTATTTACCCGGTTTATATGAACTCTTTAATGAGACAATCCGGTTAAATACTAAATGATCATCTGTCGTATCTTTCTCATCTACACAAAAATATCCATGACGTAAGAACTGGAACTTATCACCCTTGACAGCCTCTCCCAATGCTGCCTCAAGTTTACAATTCTTCAGAACCGTCAAAGAGTTTGGATTGTAGTTCAGGGTTCCATCCTCATTGAGTTTTCCCTTTTCCTCATCCACTATATTTTCGTACAGACGAACCTCAGCATCCACTGCGTTCTCTGCAGATACCCAGTGAATTGTACCCTTCACCTTTCTGCCTTCAAAGCCGGATCCGCTTCGGGTTTCCGGGTCATAGGTGCAATGAATCTCCGTTACAATACCATTTTCATCCTTCTTATAATCCACGCACTTTACAAAATAAGCTCCCTTTAATCGCACTTCATTTCCAGGGAACAACCGGAAATACTTCTTTGGTGGCTCTTCCATAAAATCTTCACGTTCAATATATAACTCTCTTGAAAATGCGACCTGACGTTTACCCGCTGCTTCGTCCTCCTGATTGTTATCAATATCAAAATATTCCACCTGTCCTTCCGGATAGTTGTCAATCACAAGCTTAATCGGATCTAACACCGCCATCATACGATTTGCTTTCAATCGAAGATCCTCACGGATACAATACTCCAGCATTGCATAATCTACAGAACTTTGTGACTTGGAGACACCAACCATCTCCATAAACATCTTAATAGATTCTCTTGTAAATCCACGTCTACGAAGTGCCGCAATAGATACCAGTCTCGGATCATCCCAGCCATCTACAATTCCATCTTCTACCAGTTTTTTGATATACCGCTTACCTGTAACTACATTTGTCAGATACAACTTGGCAAACTCAATCTGTCTCGGTGGATTCTTATATTCCAGCTCCCGTACTACCCAATCGTACAGTGGTCTGTGATCCTCAAATTCCAACGTACAGATAGAATGGGTAATTCCCTCCTCGGCATCCTCAATCGGGTGTGCAAAATCATACATCGGATAGATGCACCACTTGTCACCGGTATTGTGATGTGTCATACGTGCAATACGATAGATAACCGGATCCCGCATGTTGATATTCGGACTTGCCATATCAATCTTCGCACGCAATACCTTGCTTCCATCCGGGTATTCTCCGTTCTTCATGCCCTCAAATAATTTCAGGTTTTCCTCTACGCTTCTGTCACGGTATGGACTGTTCTTTCCCGGCTCCTTCAAAGTTCCGCGGTACTCGCGTATCTCATCTGCAGACAGGTCACAGACATATGCTTTTCCTTTCTTGATCAGCTTGATTGCTGCCTCATACATCGCATCAAAATAGTCCGATGCAAAATAAATCTTATCTCCATAATCGGCGCCCAGCCACTTGATATCATCAATGATGGACTGCACATATTCTGTCTTTTCCTTTGTTGGATTCGTATCATCAAACCGGAAGTGGAATTTTCCACCATATTCCTTGGCAAGGCCATAATTTAACAGAATTGATTTGGCATGTCCAATATGCAGATATCCATTTGGCTCTGGTGGAAAACGGGTCACAACCTCTGTATATCTTCCTTCCGCCAGATCTTTATCTATCTCCTGTTCAATAAAATTCTTTGAAACTGTTGCTTCACCTTCCATGGACGTACTCCTTTTTTTCTAGTATTTCTCTATCATAGCATTGTATATGCATTTCGTCAATTTACTCTTTTGTATCGGTCGGTGCAGATGCATCCTGTGTCGCGCTGTTTTGTGTTCCATCTGCGAACACGCTGTCCTTCTGGGAATCATAATTCGTCATAATCTTGTTATTGATTTCCATGGAACGCTTCTCATAATCCTCATGTGCAAGTTCTTTTTCTGATTTCTCTACATAGGCTTCACCACCACCCATGCTTGTCTGGAAATCACGATTGACTTCCTCTACCAGTGCATTTACCTCTGGCGTAAGAACGGAACTGTCTACCTTTGGGATCTCGGATGTCTGCTCCAGATCAGATAAATCAGTCTGTTTCTCTGTTTCCTGAACGCCCGGAATCTCACTGCCTGTACTTCCCTCAATCACAGCATCCGCCAGCTTCTCATCCGCAGTTTCCGCCTGCGGTGCTTCCAGCTCTTCGGAAACCTCCGGCTTATCCAGTCCAAGCTTCTGCAAAAGCTCTGGATTCACATCTTTATTTGCATTGGCAAGCTGTGCGATCATATCCTCCGCATCCAGCATCTCTTTGTTCTGCTTATTGATCCGTCCTGCAAAGATTACAAGACAGACGATCAGAATCACGATAATTACAGCAGCTCCAACCATAATTCCAATCACAAGTGGATTTGTGAATGGACTCTTCTCCGTCGGAACTTCCACCGGTGCACTTGGTGTTGCCACCGTCGGAGTTGCAGGAACCAGTACTTCCTCCGATACGATCATCGGTACATAGCGCAAAAATGCCTGTTCCTTTGCATCGTACTCATAAAAGCCTTCCTCGCCCTCTACATTGATCGCATACACCAGATACAGGTCTTTATCTGCGATCTCATCAGACTGATATGCAGCCACCGGATTGTCTCCAATCTTCAAGGTTGTCTCCTTAAATCCATCCGGGATTGCAACGCCATCCGGAACTGCGGTTATAATATAGCGGTTATATTGGGATGAATACTCCTGATATGGGGTAAATACATCTTTTTCTGCGTCCATGATAAACCAGTGGTTCTCCCCATCCTCGTCTTTCAGGCATACCACTGTGATCTTCTTGTTCGGAGACTCGTAAGAAAGCACATCCCAGTCCTTATAGGTTGTCGTACCGGCAGTAAAGCCTTCCGGTGCTTCTAATCCATCCTCACTCATCACAAATGAATATTCTTTTCCATCGATCGTCGCAACCGGATCGCCAGCATCCTCGCCCGCCTGTACATTGATCGTATAAACCTTTACCGCACCATTTTCTGCGGTAACCGTTACACGCACGGTATTCTTTCCCTTCTGGATCGAATTGGCACCAGATACACTTGTTGTCGCATTGCTGTCCGCGGCAGATGCACTGACTACCACACTTGTCACATCCTCATCCACCTGTAATGAATATGTCGTGCGGTCTGCGGAAAATGCCGGCGTCAATGTACCCGGAGATACCTGCAGGCTTGCCAGATCACAGTCTGCGGATCTGCCGTCATCCTCGGTCGTCTCAGTTGTGTCTCCTGCTTCCGTTGTTGCATTTCCGTTATTGTTATCTCCATTATTTGATGCGGTTGCAACGGTTACCGTTGCCCCTGCATGTGAGATAGATATTGCATTACCGTTGATATCATAGACATCACTTCCGCTTGTTGTGATACTTCCACTGCCATTTGCAATGGCTGTAAAGGAAATCGAAAACGAACCGGCGGAGGTTCCACTCGCCGTTACAGTTCCTCCGCCACCATTGACGATTGCGCTTCCACTTGCGGAATTATATTGCAGCACGCTTGAATTATAGGACACATAGATCGTGTATGCAGAGATGTCCGAGCCACTGACAGATATCGTTGCCGTGACATTGTTTCCTACACTCACAGTACTTGCGCTCAGTGCGATCACCACATTTGCTGCCTGTGCATCGATCTTTCCAAATTGCAGGCATAAAATAAATGCTGTTAAAATTGCCAGTCCACGTTTCAAAAATTGTTTCATGATAGTCCTCCTGCTTTTTTCCTGTCGTTTATCCTGTATGTTACTGGATTGTCTCCAATCCAACAATATGCCGCTGTATCTTGACGATATCCAAAGCGGTTACCTTTCCATCTCCATTGATATCCGCAATCGCAAGCACATCACTGTTTAACGCATCGAGACCAACGATCAGGCGCTGCAGCTTGACGATATCTAAAGCTGTAATTTTACCATCACCGTTCAGGTCTCCCTTCCTGCCACCCGCAGACGGTGTCGTCGGATTGTTCGTTGCCGTGCCCCGTACAACCGTTAATTTGTAGGTTCTGGTCGCACCGCTCTGCGCCGTTACCACAAGGCTGATCACATTTGTTCCCTGTGACAGGCTCACCGTTCCTGCGCCGCTCACACGGGCATTCTTATTGACCGGCGTCGCTGTGATATTGATTTTATCCACGGAAGCAGACACAATCAGCGAATAATCCGTCGTATTGTTCACCGCATACGATGGTGTCAGTCCGTATCCCGCGATTGAAAGCGTTTTGAGCCAGTTATTTGGATTACCGGAATCTGCAGGTTTTGAAACTGCCTGGGACGGCAGACTGGAATAAACCGGAATCTCAAATATCATCGATGAATTGAGCAGATTATTGTTTTTATATGCATTGTAGCTTGTCAGGCACTCCGTTGCCGGTGACTGGATATTCGTCATGTATTGATGGCTGAACAAACTGCTCTTATTTGTCACATTAAATTTCTGTGTATACAACGTATTCTGTCCGACATTGATATACGATGCGCCAAGATACCGGGCACCACCAATGATGGATTTTGCAGCAGTATTCCACGGACGTCCATATGAGCCGCTTCCGGCTGCCCATTGCAGACCTTTCACTGCTGCATTGCCATTTGGCGTATCATACGCTCCAATGTTATAGAAGTTGTAAATGCCCGGATACGAAGAATTCGTACCAGAACATGCGGTTCCGATCGTAGACCCCATCTCCAGACGGATACGGCTCGCAATATGATATGGGCTGACACCGGACTGTGCCGCTGCCTCCATAATGATCTGTGCATATGTCCGGCTCTCACCTGCTGGCTTGCTCTGCGACATGAAAGTACCTCTTAAAATTGCCTCCACACCAGTCTCATTCTGCACACCCTGCTGATATGACAGGCTCTCAAATGCAAAAATGTAATTCTCATACAGATAAGTA
>DHJV01000089.1:8258-9024 GCA_002404515.1 Lachnospiraceae bacterium UBA4711
ATCCATATAATATGCAACCAGCTCATCCGATGCCGCAAACCATGTCTTTCCATCAAAGGAACTCCATGTGTCCGTCGCAATGTTATAACCGATCGTCGTTGATCTCCAGTTATAATGCGGATACGAGCTTGTTCCATAGATCAGATTCTTCACCTGACCGGATTTTGATACCTCATTGGCTAAAAGTGTATTCCAATCTACGCCGGTCTGCACCGCGCGAAACTCCCAGTTTGGATATTTCTCATGGATTGCCCTGAGATATGGTTTGTAGCTGTCCGGGAACCCCTGTGCGGAAAGCTTTGCCTCAAAATCAGCATCCCCACTCGGTGTCGAAGGCGTCGGTGCCGCCCCAGCCACCACGTATTGGGAACTGACATATCCGGTATAACTGCCACCATTATAGGTAAGTGTTACCTTATACCAGCTCGAATTAGACGTATCCTGAATCGTCAGCACCTGTCCACCATTTAGATAAATTGTATTTCCATTGGAATCTTTTATCGGCGTACCACCGGGTGTCTCACGAAAATAAACCCCAGTCACACCGGATTTTATAGAACCTTCCGTTGCCGCTGACGCACGCATAACGGGTATGTATTGAAAAAGCAGAACAACCATGCAGATTGCCACTACCATTGCTATCCATCGTTTTTTTGTCATCAAACCACACCTTTTCTGAATTTGAGCCTAGTTACACATGGGTAGTATAACACAATATATTGATGGTTGCAGTAATTTTTTGGCTTTTTTTGTGATTTTTCACAGA
>DHJV01000059.1 GCA_002404515.1 Lachnospiraceae bacterium UBA4711
AAAGACGGCAGCAAACGGCGTACCGCAGAAGTCAACGCAGATCATGTGTACTTCGGCGATTCAAAAAAGGAGCTGCAGAATGATCCATCTGCACCGGCTTCCTATCTGCCCCCTGCTTATCCGGCAGCCAGATACGCAGCGCCTTCTTCCGATTTTGCAATGCTCGAAGACGATGACGCACAGTTGCCTTTCTGAGATTTTGACGGATGCAGCAGTGAATGAAGTCACATGATCGGATGCCATGCAGCGACTATGGTGCTTCAAGGTGTACCTGTGCAACGATACGATAAATTACCAGAGCTAACATTCTGAATCATTTCCCTGTCAGCAGAAAAAAGAGTAGTGGCCGGTCGGTCACTACTCTTTTTCATTAATGTGAGCTAAATGACACGGAATACGTCATTCTCCGATATGGATTCCCCATGGTTCTCTAACAGATTCAAAAAGCACAGTCCAGTCGCCGAAATGATTGATCTTAAAATATCACATATATTGTTCCACCATTTTATAATCAGCGCATTCCGCAACAATCCTGTAGTAGCTATCAAACTACCATTAAATTGAGAAGTTGCGCCATATATGCTGCATCTATGTAAGCATGATACGGATTACTTCATTTCTGCATCTACCAAGAAATGTATTCCGTTGAAAAAAGGCAGATTATCAGGTATAATGCTTTTACAATACAGAAGTTGAGGGGATGAAAACATGGCATCTGAACTTAAGATATTCTCCGGAAAGTGCAAGTACAAAGATATAGACTTCACGTTCGTATTTGATTGCAACGAATTGAGGTTGATTCCTCCTGCGGACGCAAAGGATACTATCCAGACAGAATGGATAATGACACCATTAGTAAAAGGCGTTTACATCAAGGAAGATCCGTTGACTATGGATGATCCATATCTTACTGGGCACTGCAGTGAGACCAATACGGATTTTATTTTCATCACGAAGCAAGGTGATTACATCAGCAGCCGCAATTCGGTCCTGTTTGTACCAGTTGTGGCGTACATAGACTGTAAATACGCGCGTGACAGCATCGCTAGAATGTCGTTCTCATGCCCTGTTATCAACCGTATTCACCCAATTTCGCAGGGAATCGGAATCTCAATGGATGTGGAGAATTTCGTCTCTACGGGTGTTTGCTCTGTTACCACCCAAAGCTTTGATGAAACTACGACGGTTCCACAGAATTTTACCGTCGATGATAGACAAATTTCTGTAGAATTCAGCATCTCCAGAATACTTAGTACCAAGATTGACGAACCTCCAATCACACTGGAATCTGCCATGTTGTTTGAATTTGAGCCGACGAATGATTATCATTTCATCTATAAGCTTTGGCGCGTCGCAAAACAATTTCTCCAATATCTGTGCTATCGCAAAAATGTGTTCCTTCCTGAAACAGTGTTGTTCGCTCCTGCGGATGGTGGGAAATTTGAGGCATTTGCAACTTTACATATGCTTAATGAATCCGGCGATGATGAGGGTGAAAAGCTGAAATCTGGCAGATATATTAAACAAAGATATTTGGCGGGAGCTGAGGGAAAAATCCTAACCGATATTGCAAATGGAAAGCTTTACCTCCGGCACCTCCCGCAAAGCTATCGAGGTGGTCGCTCGATTGATGCGTCTCGGTTTATTATGATTATGGCTGCATTTGAATGGGAATTCCGGCGCTGTTTTCCCGATGGAATCACCAAGAGTGCAGCAACAATAAGTGCAGAAGATGCTGTCTATACAGAGATTCAAAAGTTATTGGATTGCGCAGGCAACAGGAAAGAACGCAGATTATATCAGTTCTTACAGCGGTTGGTAAAATCAGATAGCCTTGAGTCAGAGATTATTCACACGGGGAAAGAACTTGATGGTATTATCGGCGTATTCGGGAAAAATCTGTACAGCAGGAACAATCAGGAGCTGAAATACTCCGAGATGGGAAAGCGATTATCGTCGCAACGGAATAACTATGCCCATGGTAATTTGGATAAAGAATTTATCGGCCTCTCCCTTTTGGATTTAATGTACATGGAGTATGTACTCTACGCAATGCAGCTAAATTATTATAGCGTGGACACCACTAATATACGCCATGCGATCAATGACTTGTTCCATCTGAACTACGCAATAGACCCATAAAAAGGGGATTATGTATCGCCAACCGATCACTTGCTCTCTGACAGCTATGAAAGCGGTGACATTGCCTACCAGTCCCCCTGATCCTAGTGATTCTCTATGCCCAAAATAGAGAACATTTTTAAGCACCTGCATTTGGGGTGCTTATATTCTGATGCGGAATTTTTTGAAACGGCCAGAGCGTTCTCCGCAAGCAAAAAACAACTCCCCTTGGACGGACATCATCCATCCAAGGGGAGTTGCTTTTCGCTTTTCATCTGTGCATCGGCTATGGTCTGACAAGTACCGATATCCTCCAAAGCCAACAGGACTTTATACACATCCTCATGCTGATTTACATTCTCCTCCAATGCCGGAAAATGCAGAGCGGGCCGTTACATCTTTCAGTTTGGATAGATGTACTCAGATGTCTAAGGTATCTTTCCAAGAAGAGATTGATGGAACCGTCTGCTTCCCATTGAGTAGCTTTTCTTCAATAGTCTCGCAGGACTCACTTACACTGCCCTTCAACTCCGCAACGGTATTCCCGAACTGGCTACCGCCAGAGGTGGCAAACAGGATGATCTTCTTACCAGCGAAGTCATAGCTTTCAAGAAAAGTGTTGATAATAGTCGGTGCCACATACCACCAAATGGGAAAGCCACGGAAAATAACATCATACTGCTCAACTTCAGCATTTCCCTTGGCGATTGCTGAACGAATTGTCTTGTCGCTCATCTCGATAGTGCTTCTGGCAT
>DHJV01000158.1 GCA_002404515.1 Lachnospiraceae bacterium UBA4711
TCGCTCATGATGGCATCCTCCTAAGACCGATAATCCGCATTGATCTTCACGTAATCATATGTGAGGTCACAGCCCCATGCGGTTGCTTCCGCATCACCATCGCGCACATCGACTTTTGCAATTACGACATCCGGCGATAAGATCTCTGCTGCCTTCTCCTCATCAAACGCAGTTGCCACACCATTTTCGACCAGTGTGATCTCACCTTTTTCAGACGCCATCACGATATCGACCTTGAGTGGATCAAACTGTGCACCCGAATATCCCATCGCACAGAGGATTCGTCCCCAGTTTGCGTCTTTTCCAAAGATTGCACATTTCGTCAGGTTGGAAGTAATAATCGACTTTGCAAGCACCTTTGCCGTCTGCTTATCCTTCGCATGCGATACCTGTACCTCGAACAGACGGCTTGCGCCCTCACCATCACCGGCGATCTGCTTCGCAAGGTAAGTATTGACTGCAAGCAGTGCTTCCTTGAATGCCTCGTAATCTTCATTTTCCTCAGTGATCTCCGGGTTGCCTGCCATACCATTTGCCATTACTAACACGGTATCGTTCGTTGATGTATCCCCGTCAACGGATACCATATTAAATGTATCCTCGATGGAACCCTTCAACGCCTTATCCAGCAGTTCCTTCGAGATTGCTGCATCTGTCATGATAAATCCAAGCATGGTTCCCATGTTCGGATGGATCATTCCGGATCCTTTACACATCGCACCGAAGGTAACTGTCTTTCCACCAATCGTTGTCTCATAGGCGATCTGCTTCGGATGGGTATCAGTTGTAAGAATTGCCTCTGCGGCATCCTGTGCAGACTGTACATCGCTCTTCAGCATACCGGAAAGTTTCTTCACGCCCTCCGCGATCACGTCCATAGGCAATGTAAATCCGATGACACCGGTTGATGCAACCAGCACTGTATCGGATGAAATATTCAAAGCCTCGCCAGCCAGCTTCGCTGTCTCGACGGCATTCTCATAGCCTGCCTGTCCGGTACATGCATTTGCAATACCGGTATTAACTACGACTGCCTGTGCCACACCAGCGTCTGTAACCTTCTTGTCCCAGAGTACCGGAGCTGCCTTGACAAGGTTCTTCGTGAAAGTTCCCGCGGTTACCGCCGGCTTCTCCGAGAAGATCATTGCCATATCCTTATTTGTCTTTCCTTTTTTGATTCCGGCTCTTGTGCCAGCTGTTGTATATCCCTTTGCAGCGGTTACGCCGCCCTCGATCTGTTTCATCTCGATTTCCTCCTTATTTTTATCGAGACGGATACAATTACGATTCTACGCAGACGCGCACGGGTAGCATCACATCGCTACGCTCTGTGACAGGTCGTCGACATCCATCCTAAATGGAACTCCGTTCCATAGATGTCTCCTCCCGCTCACTTCATCACGTAGTGGTACTAAATTCACGTCAAACACGTTTGCCGTTCATTAAGTACCAACGTGCTTCAATGGTCTGCTTTAGAATTCGTAATTGCATCCGTCTCTATCCACATATTAATCACGAATTCTTTTTATACAAATCGTTGTTACTAAACCTCACCTTATATCGCTTACGGGAACATTGGTGGCATCAGAAGTCCTTCTTCTTCCGGTAAGCCCATAATCAGGTTCATGTTCTGGACTGCCTGTCCGGCAGCGCCCTTCACCAGATTGTCCATCGCACCCATCACAACGACACGCTTCGTTCTTGGATCAATCACAAAGTTCACATCAACATAGTTGCTGCCTTCTACCCAGCGTGTCTCCGGGCAGACACCCTTTTCAAGCACACGCACGAAGCGCTCCTTGCCATAATACTTATCATACACTGCCTTTATATCCTCATAAGAGACATCCTTCACAAGCTTTGCATATGCTGTTACCAAAATGCCCCTGTTCATCGGTACGAGATGCGGTGTGAAGTTGATCGTGAGCGGTGTGCCGTCGTAAGCATAGCCAAGCTGTTCCTCGATCTCCGGTGTGTGCCGGTGTGTCGTCACACCGTATGCCTTGATGCTTTCATTTACCTCACAGTAGAGGTTTGCAACCTTCGCGCCACGTCCGGCTCCGGATGTTCCGGATTTCGCATCTACGATGATCGTATCGACATCGACCAGACGCTCCTTTACGAGCGGATACAGCGAAAGAATCGAACAGGTTGTATAACAGCCCGGATTCGCAATCAGACGCGCCTTCTTGATATCCTCCCGGTTGATCTCGCACAGACCATATACCGCCTCATCGATAAACTGTGGACTCTTATGCTCTAAGTTGTACCATTTCTCATAAGTTGCAACATCCTTGATACGGAAATCTGCGGACAGATCCACGATCTTTGTATTTGATAAGATCTGCTCGTTGACAAGTGATGCGCAAAGTCCCTGCGGTGTCGCAGTAAAGATTACATCCGCCTGCCTGCTAAGCTCATCCATATTGTCATCCATACATTTTGCATCCACTAACTGGAACATGTTCCGATATACAGATGCATATTCCTGATCGATATAACTTCTGGAACCATACCAGACGATCTCTGCGTCCTTATGTCCCAGCAAAATACGTACTAATTCCTGACCGGCATATCCGGTTGCTCCTATAATTCCGACCTTTACCATTGTTCCTGCCTCTTTTCCGTAATCACAAATTTGTCTCATTATACATCCGTAGTTTTATTTATGCAACCCTATTTCAATATTTTATGTATAATTTTACAGAATAATATTATTTTATGCATATTTTTATTCATTTATACATATATTATGCAGAAATATGCAAAATTTGTGGTTGCATCTTGCAGAAAAAAGAAGTATACTAGACAAAACGTGTCGCAACGTGAATTATTACATATTTTATGGAGGAAACTTTGATGGGTAAAGAAAAAGTTATTCTTGCGTATTCTGGTGGTCTGGATACCACAGCAATCATCCCTTGGTTAAAGGAAACTTACAATTTTGATGTTGTATGTGTATGTATTGATGTCGGACAGGAAAGCGAGTTAGAGGGGCTCGATGAGAGAGCGAAATATTCAGGAGCTGAGAAGCTCTACATTCTGGATGTCGTTGATGAATTCTGTGATGAGTACATTCTTCCAGGTGTAAAGGCAAATGCAACTTACGAGTACGAGTATCTGCTTGGTACTTCTTTTGCAAGACCTCTGATCGCAAAGAAACTGGTAGAGATCGCACGTAAGGAAGGTGCTACAACCATCTGCCACGGTGCTACTGGTAAGGGAAATGATCAGGTCCGTTTCGAGATCAACATCAAGGCACTTGCACCAGACTTAAATGTCATCGCAACATGGAGACAGCCAGAATGGACGATGCAGTCCCGTGAGGATGAAATTGCATTCTGTAAGAAGCACGGCATTGATCTTCCATTTGATGTGACTACATCTTACAGCCGTGACCGTAACAT
>DHJV01000033.1:0-848 GCA_002404515.1 Lachnospiraceae bacterium UBA4711
GCTCAGATGGATGGTGCTATCCTCGTTGTTGCTGCAACTGATGGTGTTATGGCTCAGACAAAGGAGCACATCCTTCTTTCTCGTCAGGTAGGTGTACCTTACATCGTAGTATTCCTGAACAAGTGTGATATGGTTGATGATGAGGAGCTTCTTGAGCTCGTTGAGATGGAAGTTACAGAGCAGCTTGAAGAGTATGGCTTCAATGACTGTCCAATCGTTAAGGGTTCTGCTCTTAAGGCTCTTGAAGATCCAATGGGTCCTTGGGGCGATAAGATCATGGAGCTTATGGATACAATTGATTCATATATTCCAGATCCTCAGAGAGCAACAGATAAGCCTTTCATCATGCCTGTAGAGGACGTATTCACAATTACAGGTCGTGGTACTGTTGCAACTGGTAGAGTTGAGGCTGGTGTTATCCACCTTAACGACGAAGTTGAAATCGTTGGTATTAAGCCAGAGAAGCAGAAGACAACTGTAACAGGTATCGAGATGTTCCGTAAGCTCCTTGACGAAGGTCAGGCTGGTGATAACATTGGTGCTCTTCTTCGTGGTATCAAGAGAGAGGATATCGTGCGTGGACAGGTTCTTTGTAAGCCAGGTTCAATCACATGTCATACAAAGTTCACAGCTCAGGTTTACGTTTTGACAAAGGACGAGGGTGGTCGTCATACACCATTCTTCAATAACTATCGTCCACAGTTCTACTTCAGAACAACAGATGTAACTGGTGTATGTAACCTTCCAGAGGGTACAGAGATGTGCATGCCTGGTGATAACGTAGAGATGACAATCGAGCTCATCCACCCAATCGCTATGAGCCAGGGTCTTACATTCGCTATCCGTGA
>DHJV01000033.1:921-1465 GCA_002404515.1 Lachnospiraceae bacterium UBA4711
GGTGGTAGAACAGTAGGTTCAGGAAGAGTTGCAACTATCATCGAGTAATCAATATCTGATTATAGATAAATGCAGTAAAATCAAGGCTTCCAGAGGTTTTCCTCTGGGAGCCTTTTTGACGTATTGAAATAAAAAATGCCACAGGATTTGCTCCTGTGGCAACATTTTGGCAACAAAAAAATTTATAAACTTGATTTTCTACTTATTTTCTGGATGATTTTTCAATCTTTCTTCGATGTTCTTCATATAAATCATCAAAACTGTGATTGAGAGAAGCCGACCTTGGATATATATCCATCCAATAGTTAAAGCGGTCTTCTGCCTGCGCAATCAGCGCATCACGTTCTGTTTTATCTGATAGCAAATCTGCATTTGCAATAGTATCCTGATATTTTTTCCATTCATCAAACCATAGAGCGATATCCGGAAGGTTAAACTGTGGATTCCCGGCAGTATCAAATTTACCATTTTTATTACGGAAAACACGGAATAAAGCGTGCATATCTTCACCCACAACATTCTTTGGAACAGCAAGAACTTCCGG
>DHJV01000033.1:1556-4561 GCA_002404515.1 Lachnospiraceae bacterium UBA4711
ACATTTGTCTCGTATTGTTTTATCATACCCTCACTGATATGTGACAGGTATGCAAGTTGCTTTTGCGTGAGATTATTCCGTTCACGTATTCTTTTTATATTTTCACCAATTGTCATGATACTCCACCTCATAAGACCTTATTTACTAATATTAACAGTTATTTGAACGTTTGAAAAGCAAAAAATGCTTGACGTTAGCAAAAAGATAACCTATAATGCAATCATAAAAAGATAGCAAAAAGCTAACGAATAGAAAAGAGGTGAAGAGATATGGCAAAAATATATTACTTATCAGCAAAGGATGTAGCACAGATTCTCAATGTATCATTGAGTACAGCATATAAGGTGATTAAGGATGGAAACAAAAGACTGAGTGATGCCAGCTATCAGACATTACCTGGACGAATCCCGGCGCCAATGCTCGAGAAAATGTACTTTGGGTTAAATCTGTCTGATGGAGAGGGGGATGATTTACATGCCTGTGTATAAAGATGCGGATGGTAAGAAATGGAGAGCTGTCTATCGAATTAAGCTACGGAATGGCAGCACAAAGCAGAAATCTAAGCGTGGATTCCGTACAAAAAAGGAGGCAGAAGCCTATATTGCGGAACAGCAAAAGGCGATGAAAGCGGATCTTGGAATGACGCTTAGTACATTTATAACTGAGAAGTACATGCCGGACAAGAAAGGAATGTTGAAGGAAAGAACATATCTGACAAAGGAGCATATGATTAGAACACATTTGCTTGAAGCTCCGATTGCAGGTATGAGTATAAATGCGGTTCAGCCGGAAGATATAATTGCGTGGCAGAATGAAATACTGAAGCAGGGATATTCGGAATGCTATAACAGAACACTCAACAATCAGATAGTCGGAATATTCAACCACGCAGAACGATACTATGGTCTTGAAAAGTCTCCGTGCCGGGGAATTGCCAAGATTGGAAGATCGGATGCTGAAAAACAGATGCTACGGTATTGGACGCATGAAGAATTTTTGGAATTTCTGGACTCGATAAGTCCTGAGACAGATGCAATGTACCATCTTCTGTTCCAGCTCCAGTATTACTGCGGATTCAGAATCGGCGAGACGCTGGCACTTACAAAAGCTGATATTGATTTTGTGGGGAAATCCATATTTATCTCTAAAACGTATGACAGAAGAAATAAAAAGGATATTATCACAGAACCGAAAACGAAGAATTCCATTCGGCGGGTTTATTTGCCGGATTCGCTGTGTGATGAATTAAAGAGATATGTGGATGGTTTGTATGAATATCCGGAGGATGCCAGAATATTCCCGGTAATTATAAGAGCTGTTGAAACCAAGATGCACCGGCAGATGGAGAAAGCCGGTATGATAAATATAATCAGAGTGCATGACCTGAGACACAGTGCAGCATCGTTTTATTTGTCGCAAGGAGCGGATATGTATGCAATACAACGATTGCTTGGACATGCCAGCATAGAAGAGACGATTCGTACATATTCGCATTTCAGCATTGAGCAGGACAGACAGATCGCAAATATTGTGAACAGGCTAAACAAGAAAAGGGGTGATTGATTTGCCGATATTAAAGAATAAAACACCGGGTAGCTTTGTAATGATCGGAAAAGATATTCTCAAAAATACAGATTTGAAACTGGTGGATAGGGGTATGCTGGCAACGCTTCTTTCTCTGCCGGATAAGTGGGATTTTTCAATAATCGGACTTGCCAAAATATTGCCGGAAGGCAAGAGTGCGATACAGGCAAGTCTGAGTCGGCTTGAGCATTCGGGCTATTTGACAAGGACACAGGAACGGGGTGAGCATGGCAAATATGGAGACACTTTTCTTGAAATTCATCAGGTTCCAATCTCACCGTGTACTGAAAATCTGTGTACGGATAATCGGCATACTGAAAAGCAGGATGCAGAAAAACGGTATATCGAAAACATGTCACAATATAAGAATAAAGCATCGAATAATAATGAATTAAAAAATAAACAATACAGCCAGAGGGCGAGCGAGAAGAGAGGTGGTTATGATAGTGGAAATGATCGAGGCAAAGATAAACGAATCCCTGAAAAATACAATCGGGCAAATGAAAAATGGACAGATGCAGAAGCAGAACTGTATGGCTTATAAGTGTCCGATTTGTCGGGATACGGGTATACAGCTATATGTCGCAGATGACGGACATGAATATGCGAGAAATTGTAAGTGTGGGTTATGGCAGAGAGAACGAATGAACAGAATGCTCAGTTTTGCAGATATACCGGAGGCATTTGCTGGGCTGAGACTTGACAGTTTTGATACGTCGATATATGACATGGCCAATTCACGGAAGATAGCCGACATGAATATGCAGATTGCGAATTATTGGCTGGATGATTTCGAGAAAATGAAGGATCGTGGTATGGGGTTATACATGTATTCGGCGGTAAAAGGGAGCGGCAAGACTAGATTTGCTGTCTCTTTGGCAAATGAGATCATAGAAAGATATGCGGTTGGTGTTAAATTTGCAACATCGGTACAGATATTGAACGAGATAAAAGCTTCATGGAACAGCGATACACAGATGACCGAGCACAGGCTGCTGGATGAGCTCACAGAGGTGGATGTTCTGGTAATAGACGATTTCGGAATAGAGGTGCCGAAGGATTGGTCTATGGAGCGGTTCTACCAGATTGTCAACAGCAGGTATATACATAAAAAGATAACAATATATACGAGCAACAGCGCACTGGAAGATCTCCTGTATGATGATCGTATCACGAATCGGATAGAGGAAAATACATACCAGCTCAGATTTCCATCTGAATCGGTGCGGAAGCTGCTTAGGGAGAGACATCAGGCGGAACTTGTAAAGATGATGAAAGGTGGTGTGGCATAATGACAACAGGACGACTTGGATATAACAGCGTAAATGACAGATATGGACTGCTTGTGTCAGATCTGTGGGAACACAGCGGATTTCACTGCGGGGAGGGGCTTGAGGCCATGGTAGATGGCAAATGGGTAC
>DHJV01000087.1:0-13426 GCA_002404515.1 Lachnospiraceae bacterium UBA4711
AACAAGGGCTTTCGAGGTCAAATGCTGACTTCGGAAGCCCTTGTTTGCTTTATTCAGTTGTGGATTTCTGCCATTCCAAAGCCTGACGGCACCGTAGGGTGTAAGTCTTGCGGTGTATGGATTTTGGAATAATTAAAAGGTATGGCATAATTAAAAGGTTTAGCGCCTTTTTTCGTTTATTCCTTATTGTCGGTGCCCTCTACATAATCGGCCAAGCAAGCCTCCAGAAGCATTCTTGTGACGTCTGTGTAAGCAAGGATTTTTCCCTGGGCATACATATCATCGTCTTTTGCGTCCTTCAGCTTCGTCATTTCGGTATCGATTTGAGCCTTGATAAACTTAATAACATCAATTTTTTCCATTGCAATTATTCCTCCGGCGGGTCAAAATCTTCATCCGTGCATTTGCGGATAATATGCTTAGTGCGGTCAAGCGGCAGAGGCACGTCCTCCTCTGCGAAATACTCCACCTTCACTACCGCTGCTGCGGAGTGGTGGTTATCCTTGCCCACGGGTACAATCACATAATCGCCAACGGAAATATCGTCCTCATCGGCAATGTAATAATAACTTTTGTAGCCTTCGTCAAATTCCACGCTACAGTAGATATAATCGGTTCTGCGGCGCTTGACCTTCTCATAGACCGCAGGATTGAGTATTTCCCCCATTCCGTAGAAACGCATAAACTGCCATACGGATTCAGCAAAATCGCTCCAGAGCTCCGGAAGAGCCTTCTTGTCATATGTTCCTTGGATGACACGCTGCGGTCCTTTCTTGAAGTCCACTGTGATCGTGTAATCTATGGTTTCAAGCGGATTGTCTACCGCATCATCCGGGTTGCCCTCAATCTCGCCAAACAGGTCATCGGCATCAATATCATTGAGCAGGCCTTCAACGCCACCCTGGACATAGTATTTTCCGGACACAGCACAACCGCTGCCGATGTTCTGAATATGCTCCAAGGTCTCACTTTTACGGTCAAGCACCAATCTCTCGGTGTAGTCCCAAGTCACATATTCAACGGTTTCGGAGATCGGCTGCTTCGGCTTCATTTTGGTAATGCGGTGATAATCGATGGTGACGCGGTCAACTCTGTCTGGCTTGTTATTGCCGTCAAACACATAAAGGTCATCCATTTCGACTGCTTCTCGCACCGTATCCGACAGGTCAACGCCATCCACTTCAAAATCAGCAATCAACGAGCCACGGTACTTATAAATATCTCCCTCGGTGTTGGTGATCTCCATCTCCCATTCACCGATATCGGTAGCAAAAACCTCAATGTACTCAGTGCTGAAATATCGTGCTATGCTGTTCAGCACTTTTGTGGCGCTTTCCTTTTCAATTTTATAAATTTTGCTCCTGGACTTTTCATGTCCATCAAAGCCAGAGCCAAAGTTGTATGCTGAGAACCATATGCGCCCATCGGCGTTGATGGTGATATGCTGTTCAACCTCGTCATCTGGTTCAGGCGGTGGGCCATAGCAGATATTATTGGAAACGATGCGCACCTTCTGCGGAGTGCCTTTAAACCGCTTCATGTGACATTCTGCTAATTCGCCCAGGCGGGATAGAGCCATCGTAAACCACGCACGGTTCTTCAGCTCCAAAATTTCCTCACCAGAATATGCCCAATGATTGAAATACCGCCATCGGGAGTAAATAGCCGATCCGAGCAAAGGAATATCAGTTATCTCCCCGATGATGCGTTCCAGTGCCTCAAAATCGTTTGCAGCTTTGCCGTACTTCTCAGAAAAGGCATGACCGCAGTCCATTACGAACCCAAGTGCCTCACAGTCATCAGCCATATAATGGTCTACCAGTTCAATGTAGGTGGTTTTCTTATTTCTGAATTTGTCATACCACTTGACTGCAAATTCGTGGATTTGCTTCATGTCCGCCACTGCAGTACACCTCCCATCATTTTATAAAGTTGACCGTTCTTTTTTAACAGAATGCGCTCATAAACTCTTGTTCCGAAACTTTCATCATTGAGACAAATCCAGCATAATCAGTAGCGTCCATGGGTATTTTCAATCCGTGCTTGGTTATGCTGATATCTTCCCGTGGGATAACATTCGCCTCATAGGTAGAGCCGCGATTCATTCGCAATCTCAGACCCTCGGAGTTTTCTGCTTCGGGATAGAGATAATAACCCGTTTGAGCATCGAAGCGGAACATATAGGCAAGTACCTGCAGATAGTCCCGGTTGCCGATATTATCGATTGGTTTATATTTTGCATCAGCAATCACTCGCTTTTCGCTGTTACGGCTGATGAAATCAGGGTAAATAAGACCCACATTTCCTTCGAAGAGTCTCTGTGCGCCTTTTCCGCCTTTATTCATTGGGTGGTAGAACACGTCATCAATGAGAGAATTGATGTACTCCTCCCAAAGCCATGCACCGTCAAACAGGATGCCGTATATTTGTCTTGTTCCTGTACCGATTTGGTGCTTTTGGTGCCGCAGAATAAGCAGGCACAGTCTCTGCAATGCATGGTACTCTCGGTAATACGCATGGCGGACGGTATTCTTTTTGTTCTGTTCAATGATTTTCTGCCTGTTATACGGCTCATATCCCGGAGTCGCATCTATAACGAGTTTTACCTCGTCTTTCACTTTGATAAGAAGTTTATTTCCGTAAGGCTTTCTTTTGATAAACTCTATGGTATGCCGCACCAGCTCCATCAGACTATTATCGTAGGAAAACTCTCTCTGGCTGTATGCAACATTTCCTACAAATGGGGTATTCTCCTCGATATGTCTTGCGACATCAATCGTGCCTTTTACATTTCCATCATTGTACCTACGGCGGATATATTTTTTGAACAACCCCTTCCGCATAGCTGCCTTGAGGTAATACGGAAACAGAAACAGCAGAAAATTGAACAGCCGATTGTCTTGATTGGCATCGGAGTTCAAATCTACGATGTTTGGAAAGTCCAGGACTTTATCTAAAAGATACTGGAAAAAGTAATCCTCACCCTCTCCGCAAAAACGGGACGCGATCACAAGCCGCTCATCACCATAGCCGAGAAAACCCATCACATTGCCAGAACGAAAGGTGTCATTGATGCTTTGGAGAATCATCTGATCTTGGGTAATATCCTCTGCATCTTTTACGGTTTCTGGAAATACGAATACGCCTTCACGCTCAAGCTGTTCCAACGTTTTATCTGCAATTTTACCTGCCAGCTTCGCTACTTGAGAAAAGGCATCTTTTTTCTGTTGGGAGTTATCCTTGATCCTGAGTAGCTTCATGTACATCACCTCTGGACTGTCGCTGATAGCCATATGCCTTTGCAAACCGTTTCATAATCCCTTCCTCATCGTACATACCCTGAATGTATTCCTGGAGGAGCGGTTGCAGATAATCCGTCCAAAGCTGGTCAAAGTCCAGTGTTTTCAGCTTCAGGAAGTAAGAAGCACCGATTTGATAATTCTCATTCAAATCCTCAACGGCAGCAATTTCCTTGTTAAGGGCAGCCATTCTTCTGATTGCTTCAGCCTCCAACTCCTCGTTTTCCAGCAAGGCCAGCATCTCAAGGCGTTCGTCTGCCCGAAGCTCCACAAAGCGGAAACGACGGCGCATAGCAAAATCGAAGCTATCCACAGAACGGTCAATATCATTCATCGTGCCGATGATATAGACGTTTTCGGGAATGTAGAACTTTTCATCCGGGTTGGGGTGCAGATTGGAATACTGCGTAGATATCTCACCGGATCTTCCACGATAACCAGGGTCGATGGCAAAGAACAGTTCACCGAAGATTTTAGATATTTCACCACGGTTAATCTCATCGATGATGAAAATGAATTTTTTCAATTCGGTCTGTTTTGCATGAATCTTGGAACCGGTAGCTTTTCTCGCCTTGATGGCTTTGTAGATAGCGAAGTCGTAGGAGTATGCCTGCGTTGCGAAGGACTTTCCGAAGAAGGACGTGATGTCCTTGATTTTCTCGAACCGAAGACCGGACTCCAACATTCTCCGAACCTCATCAAGATTTAGTGCGAGTTTGTTAACCGTTGCATTGCCAGGGATAGAGATATTAATGTGGCTGTCATCTACGCTTACGATGGTAAATTCATTGCCATTGATGGTTTTGAAGGAATCAACGCCCAATTCCAGGCTGGCGAAAAATTCTGCCATTGCTTCCTGAACTGAGAGTTCCTTTTCGACCGTTTCTTTGGATTTCTGTGAATCCTCGTAGTTCTTTCTGGCGCGAGTAACAAACTTTTTGAAAATGCCGTCCTGCAGTTCAAAACCCATAGTACCGTCATCGTTGACCCTCGGTCTCAAACCTTCAACAAAATCAGAGTAATCGTAGCTCGGATGGAACTGGACGAATTCCACCTGTCTCTTCTGCTCATCTGTCAGCAGGGTGTAATCGTCAAAATATCCGTTGCTGATAATATCCGCAGCGATTTCCTTTGCAAGGTAAGACTTGCCAGTACCCGGAGCGCCTCTGAAGATCAGATTTTTAGATTCAATCAGCATAGAGGAGAACGGATTCCTGTATCCTTTGAACTGCTGAACCAATTCCTCTTGGGCAGCGGCTTCTGCCTCCTCGACAACAGTTTCTTTTTCATCTTTTTCTCGGTATGTCAGTACAAACTGGTCTCCCGGTTCACCGAACCGCTTCAAGCATTCCTGAACGAAACTAATTGTGGAGAAGATATTCCAACAGTAAATGACGAACTGACGGCCGTTGTCATAACCGTAGGTCATGTATTCTATGGTCTTGCGGTGCTTTTTGTATTCATCGACACTTGCAAAGATGCCACAAATCATCTCACTGTCCGGGTTGTATTTGCATACAGGAAAACTCTCCTTATCCTCAACAGACAAAGATGCAATCTGCTTTTCAAAAACCTGGCAGGCGATGCGAGGCAGGGTCTGATTGGAATTTCTTCTCTCACCCTTGCTGTAGGCGCGCTTGATCACCTCGCCAGTTGCCTTTTTGAAGGAGACATCAAGGGGCTTATAGTTGTCACCTAGGCTGATATTATCCATCGTGAACCGCTCGTCTGTAGATACCACACTTTCGGCGGTGATGGACAGTTCGAACTTTTCCTGCTGCTTTGTCTCAATAGTAAAGCCCTGGCCTTCCAGAAAGCTTTTTGCTTCTACGGCATTAAAGCCGTCCGTAGAAATATTTGTTCCGTTTGCCAAATAGTCAGCAACAGCCACTACATATTTCGGTGGATACCGCTTTCCGTCATCGGTTACAAGTTCGTATTTTGTGCTTTGATTATGAAAAGGGACACCATTCTCATCGATGTATTTTAAGGCATCCATGACGTATTCCTTTTTGAATTTTGGTATAGCCATACTGATCCTCCAATATTATTTTCATTTTTACAGCCTTTGCTTTGTGCCGAGAGGGGGAACGCCAATCTCGGTTAAAAACGCATTGCAGGTTTCAATGTCCTGCTGATAAAAACCTGTGAACAGGTACTTATAAGCCTCTTGTTCTTTGTCGCCATCAACAAAGGTCATTCCACCGAGCCTCAACACCTCTTGCATCTCTTGTAGATCCAATCCCAAACCAACTCCCATTGCTATCAGCGGGCGCATCGTAAATTTGTGCGTTTCGCCCTGTACGCGGGAGAAGTTCATTTTGTCCAACCCCGTTTTGCTTTCAAATGTATACTCGTACCAGTTCTCTTCGGCCATGCGTTTTTTCATCCATGCTGCGGGAGTAGTAGCAGTGGCCTGTGCGCGCTTTAGTTTTTTCTCAAAATCCTTCGCCTTATTGAATAGTTCCGTATTCTGCGTATTCGCATCATAGGCGGATTCTGTATTAAAAACACTATCAGATCGGAACATCATTTGAGAGGCTCCGTGCATCAAGCTGTCAGGAATCAGCTTGATAGAGAAATCAAGTGTACATTCAGCAAGATGCTCTTTTGCATAAGGCGTCATTGATTTGACGCCATTTCCAGCATCAAACAAATAACGGCCATCATTCAGAACGAAATATCCCTCGGAAAAGCAGAATACGCCTGTATCTAATGTCGCACGTAACAAATCATTTTCACGATACAGCTTAAACGCATCGAGCGGTGAAATGGGGCGTTGATGCCGTTTCGCTTGCGTCGCCTTACGATGCTGAATTTGACTCGCAGGAGCGTTGGATTCACCCGCACAATATGCCTCAGCTTCACCATATCCCAATTCATACATTCGTATGGCAGCTGACTGTCGGGACACTTCAAAAAAATCTGCTACATTGTCGATTACATATTCAGTTACGATGCTACGGTCTGCGTTTGGATTATCTGCAAGAAGCACCTGGTAAATATGGTCGACCTTTTTCTTGAATGCGGTTCGTGGCATGAGTATTTTGGGTGCAATTGTTTTTGCCTGCCACTCCATTTTATCAATATCAGACCACTGTCCACCGATCAAGCTCCCGGTAGTTGAAATTCCTCTGTTACAGCGGAATGCAAACTCTGTCCCATTTTCATGGTTTCGCTTGTAATTAAAGTAATTCCGATGCCGCCACCAATGGAAGCATTCATGAGCCAAAGTATTATTGAACCGTCCGATATTCATGATATCTGCATCAACGAAAATCGAAGGTTGTGACACCTCATATCCGATGGTTTCTTCGGCAGACCAGTCATACACTTCAATGATGCCCTTCGTAAATGCGATGGCACCTTGAACACTGCCATCGAATGACAAATACTCCGTATCAATGATTTCCAGAGACATAAGCCTTGTGGCAATATCCCGGATCGGTATGGGTCTGGGATTGTCTATGGCATCAGCGCATTCGTATTTTGTCAGAAATGCCTCGGCTTCTTTTTCATAATCAGCCACATAATGCATAAATGGGTTTGCAGCCTTTGCCATAGACAGCCTCCTAACCAATTAGTCTGTTTGCGTTCCTTCGCGCAGGATTCGATAGATTTCTGTCATAAAGACATTTGCAAATTTCGCACGAATTTCCTCGTTATTGAGGAGTAGCGTATAGAAATCCGCATTCTGGTCATAACCTTCAACCAATGCGTCCTGGACACAGTCGTCATAGGTGAACTTGAACTCGTTGAGGGTGTTGTTTTTTGCACTCTTTTCAAGACGCTCTTTGAGTGCAGCGTTCTTCAAAAGTAGGTCACGAATCTGCATGGCGGCTTTCGTAGTGAAATCCGGCTCGTAGTCCTTATCGTACAGGGCGTTAACCTCATCGATAATCTGGGAGAGGAGCTTTTTCTGTTCCTCCTCAAGACTTGCAGGCTTCGGTTTCTTGATTTTCACTTCAGGCTTGGCTTCGATTTCCTCGCCCTGGTGCTTTTCCAGCTGCTTCTGTCTGAAATCGCTGACGGTAATTTTATCAGCAATATCAAAGTTGTTTCCACCACCACCGGGGTTCAATTCCTTAATCAAATAAGAAAGGAAATTGTATCGCTTATGGAATTCGAGGTTTTCATAGGCGGTAGCCTGGATAAGGAAACAATAGCCTTTCAGGAATCGGCGGATGGTAATCTTGATCTCCATCTGCTCCAATTCGGGGCGTTTGGTAATTTTCTTCAAAGCCCCATCCAATAACGACCACATACGCTGCTTGTCCCGTGCTGTGCGGTTATCCTTGTAGAGGTATGTATTGAATTCATCAACATCGTCCGCATCAAGGAAGTCATACGCATCAATTTCATGATCCATGTCACGAATATCGGACGGAGAAATTGTTTCAAAAAGGATGGTGTCTTTGTAATACGGCTCAAATGCCGCTTTGATATCATCGTAGCTGTTTTTAAAGTCCAACACAAAGGTAGTCTTATCGTAAGGCGGACAAATTCTGTTCAGTCGAGAGAGGGTCTGAACGGCCTGAACTCCACGCAGGCGCTTGTCCACATACATTGCCACCAGTCTCGGCTGGTCAAAGCCAGTCTGATACTTATCTGCAACGATAAGCACTTGATAACAACTGCGGTCAAACTCGTAACGCAGGTCTTCCTCTTTGAAACCGTTCATGCCGGTTTCAGTGTATTCCTTGTCGTCCAGTTTGACCTTGCCAGAGAATGCCACCAGAGCCTGAATGCCCGTATAGCCACGCGCCTGAATATACCGTTCAAATTCCTGGCGGTATTTTACAGCAGCCGGGCGAGAAGAAGTGATAACCATAGCCTTTGCCTTACCATCAAGGCACCCGGCCACATTCGCTCTGAAATGCTCAATGATGATTTCGACCTTCTGTGCGATGTTGGTATCATGCAGGTCGATAAAGCGAGCCATCTTACGCTTTGCGGCGATAGACTGGAGTTCCGGGTCATCCTGGATTGCCTTATTGATATGGCAGTAAGTTTTCCAGGTCACATAGTTGTCCAAAACATTAAGGATATAGCCCTCCTCAATGGCTTGCTTCATAGAATACAGATCGAAGGATTCCTTCTTACCTTCAGCGTTCAGAGTGCCGAAAAGCTGAAGGGTATCCGGCTTCGGTGTAGCAGTAAAGGCAATCATAGAAACATTGCTCTGCTTGCCACTCTTCTGGATTTCCTCAAGCATCTTGTCTTCTTCAGTCTTTTCCTCCTCGTCCTCCTCATTGGCGAGGACATTGGTTACGGACTGCATATAGACACCCTCAGTAGAAGAATGTGCCTCGTCAATCAGTACAGCAAACTTCTTGCCCTTAAGGTTTCCGAGCAGATTGTTGTTGAGAATGTAATAGAATTTATGAATGGTGGTAACAACGATCTTAGTGTTGCCGCCGAGTGCGATAGCCAGGTCCTCGGAATCGCACCTATCATCCATAACCTTGACCTGTCCGCTTTTGTGCTCGATGCCGAGAATGGCCTCTTGCAGCTGACGGTCAACAATGATACGGTCAGTGATAATCAGCACCGTATCAAAAATATTTTCATTGGCGGCATCGTGAACCGTCGCGAGAATGTGAGCAAGCCAGGAAATGGTTTCGGTCTTGCCACTGCCCGCAGAATGTTCAATAAGGTAATTGCAGGAGGTGTGGTTCTCGATAACATCGTTCATAACCCGCTCAACAGCACGAAGCTGATGGAAACGTGGGAAAATGAGCACCTTGGACTTTTTGATTTTGCCGGTATCAGCATCCTTGCGCTCTTTCTTTTTGATATAGATGAAACGCTCGATGAGGAACAGGATTTTATCCTTCGTCCAGATGTTCTCCCACATATAGGAGACGTTCACGCCGTTCTGATTGTGGGGATTTCCCTTGCCGAAGTTTTCACCAATGTTGAACGGATTGAAGAAGGTATCGGAGCCCTTCAGTTCCGTGGTGAAATACACTTCATTCAGGTCCATGGCAAACGCAGCAAATACGCCAACCCTGCTCTTGAACAGGCGGGTAGACGGGTCACGCTCGTTCTTGTACTGCTTAATGGCATCCTCATAGCTTTGGCCGGAGGTGTTACATTTCAGTTCCGCCGTGAAGATAGCTAAGCCGTTCAGGAAAATAACGAGGTCGATGCGCTCATCGGCTTTGTGGTATACCTCTTCCATTACGGAGAAGATGTTTTTCTGGTAGTTCGCAACTGCCTGGGTGTTGATGGTGCTGTCCGGCTTGCGATACATCAGCCGAAGGGTGACACCATTGTCGAACTCTACACCGTGCTTGATAACATCGATCAAGCCACGGCTTTCCTTGTTGATTTCGGAGTTGATGTAGTTAATGACCGTATCGTTGGTGCGGTCTTTATACATACGGCGCAGACGCTCCATTTCGTCATGCTGCGTATCCTCCAGAAATTCAAGCAGGACTTCGGTATCCATTGCCAACCCAGGTTTATAGGCTGTGTTGGGACGAATACGGAATTTGTTATCCTCTTCCAACCGCTCCAGAATCAGCTTCTGGAAATCTTCTTTTTCTTTAAGCTGGTCTGCTCTGATAGGCATATTACCGAACCTCCCTTACTCGTTTTTTGCCTGTGATATATTCAAATATCAAAGATTGCTTGTGGCTTCGCATGGACTCAAGCTGTTTTGTTTTTACAGCAATTATTGAATCGACTATTTCACACTTATCGGTCAAAAAAGTTGCGATATTCTTCTGCTCATCAATAGGCGGAACTAATACTTTAGAATCTTTGATTTTTGTAGAGTTCAGATGTTTAAGTGTCGTTCCTGTTTCATATTGCAGAAGTTGCCACTGACCAATATCACTCATAAAGTAGTAGATCAAGTATTCAGGGTACATAATCTCTTTGTTAGTATGACAAATAATTAGAGCATGACAGTTTTTACCATCGTATTCTTTTGTAACTAAACCAACTTGACCAATGTCTCCTGTTTGCACAATGACCACATCGCCTTCGTACAATTTAGGGTGTGTTCGTCCCCATTTTTCAGTTACGTAGAAATCGTTACTAAATACAATTTTCCCGTTTTTGACATGGAGTGACTGGATATACATCTGACCTTCGTCCTCATCAACCAAAATATCAACGGTAGGACCAACATATCCATTCTGCATGGATGATACATATCCAAGACGCATTACATTCCAATGTTTTGGAATAATACCAAGGTCATTAGCAGAACAGTCTTGCATAGGTACACCCTTGATTAGTCCTTTGGTTACGGTTTCAGTAATCAACGACTGCTTATATTCTGCAAGAATTTTGATCTGCTCCTCAATCCCGGCAATAATACTATCAAGTTCTCCACAATGCGAATCAAGATAATCGGCAATACGTTCTTGCTCCTCATATTTTGGGAAAGCATAAAGGAACTCGGCAAAATCGCCCTGGTAAAGGTGTACAATGGTGCTATTCCCAGCATTTTTGTAGTTAAACCAATTCCAAAATTCATCAGATCTGAGAGCCCAATAGAGAAAACGTCGACTATAACCTTTGATAGGTACAATACGAAGAACGCCGCTATTAAGTGATGTCTCACCAGGCATATTTTGTACGATTGCGACCTTCCCAATAGTTCCATCTTTGGTTATCAGCAAGTCTCCCTCTTCAATCTGAATATTCTTTGCTTCTTCCCAACGCTTCATAGGAACATGAACACAATTTTCCCAATCAATACCACCGTCAGCAAAATCAACTCCGGTGATAAGATATGCGCCCTCGTCCTGGTACTCTTCGGATGTCAATCCTTGCCATCCAATGCGTCCCTTCAACGTTGCCATATATTTAATTCGCTTGGTGTTCCAGGCAGTTGGAATTTCTCCAATCCACTGGATGCCAGTCTGTCTCATCTCTTCCATTATTCTGCCCCTTTCTGCAAGGCAGCAATTTTTGCAGTAAGCGAAGACTCCAATTCCATGAATTGCGCCAGCAGATCATCAGCCTTTTCGGGCTCATGGTACACATAGAAATACCTGGTGAACGGGAATTCCGCACCCAATTTCTCTTTATTGGTAGCACTCTCCGCTTTGCTTTCGTCAAAGTCATAGAAGTAAATCGCATCCGGAATATGCGGATACACTTCAGCATCCATATAAGCCTTCTCGTCCTGATTGAGGCGAATAATTTCCGTGTCTTTTGTTGTCGGGTCGATAATCACACGGCCTTTTCTGTCCTTCTGGACAACAGCGGTCTTGTCAATAAACGACAGTTCCATGGCAATGCCGTTGAGACGAGAATCCGACATACCCTCAATACCTGCGAGAGCCTTTTTCAGTACTGCTACGAATTTGGAAAAATCATCGTATTCCTTGTCAGACTCCTGCGCCTTCAACGCCTCAATTACAGCAGCAGTAAAGGTGCGACCCTTAATCTGCTTCTGATATGCCTTTTCATCAGCAGCGTCACGAGGATCGGTCTGCTCCAATTCCTCAAATTTAGCTTCATTGAAAATGTTGGTATTGGCGGTGAAATAAGCGCTGGTACGAAGTGCCTCAATAGAAGCCGCATTGATAACACCACGGCGCTGTAAGGGCTGGTACACAGACCACTCCTTATACAGGAATTCCTCTCGGTCAAAAATCTTGCTCTCAATAACGCATTCGTGCTTGCGCTTTTCGCACCACTGAGTCTTTCTACCAGGTGCAAAATCCGCATACATCTCAGTGATAAGGGTAATCTGCTCCTTGGAGATTTCTCTACGCTTTTTGCCAAGAGAACGCTTCAGAGGAGTCCACATATCGGTTGCATCGATAAGCTGAACCTTGCCCTTGCGTTCTTTACGCTTGCCCTTGGACAAAATGAACGCATAGATTGCAATATCGGTATTGTAGAACAACTGAGAAGGCAGACCGATAATGGCTTCTATAAGATCATTCTCAAGCAGGTATCTTCTAATCTGGCTTTCACCACTTGTGGTATTGCCGGAAAACAGAGGAGAACCATTTGTGATAATAGCAGCTCTACCAACGCCTTTCTGCATTTTTGCAACGGCGTGCTGCATAAACAGCAATTGCATATCACCGGTTGTAGGCAATCCCGCCGGGAACCTGCCATTATTGCCTTTCTTGTATTCTTTGCGCACCGCTTTTTCAACACCATCGCCGGCATCTTTGCCGCCCCAAGCCTCACCAAAAGGTGGGTTGGCAATGACAAAACGCATGGAGGTATCTTCAAAGCAGTCCTCCTTCATGGTGTCAGCAAAGCGGATGTTTTCTGCAGTCTGGTTCTTAATCAGCATATCCGCAAGGCAGATAGCATGGGATTCAGGGCTGTTCTCCTGTCCGAACAGGCGCACATTGGCGTCCGGGTTCATACGCACGATGAAATCGTGTGCGGTAGAAAGCATACCGCCAGTACCGCAGGCCATGTCCAATACGGTGATTTCTCTGCCTTCGGAGAAAATATCACTGCAACCTTCAGCAAGCAGAATGCTGGTGAGGAGGCGGATAACTTCACGAGGGGTGTAGTGATCGCCCGCAGACGCATTTTCAGAAAAGCGGCGGATGATTTCCTCGAACATATAGCCCATCTTGACATTATCGACTTTTTCGGGGTCGAGTTCGAGTTCAGAGAACTTTTTGACAACACCCAACAGTCGGTTATTTTTGTCGAGATTTTTGATTTCTTCCTTAAACTTCAGTTCTTCAAAAATTGCTTGGACATTCGGAGAGAAGGACTCAATGTAAAAAGTCAGATTCTCTACGATGGCAGGTGCTTCGGTAAGCAGTTTCTTCAAATCAAATTCACAGGTATTGTAGAACTGATAGCCAGATTTTTTGCACAGCAACTGTGCAGGAGCCGCAGGGTTCTTCTTGAATGCGTCAACCACAGCCTTCTTTTTAGGCGCAAGAGCACACTCCAACCGGCGCAGGATAATCATGGGAATGATGACATCCTTGTACTTGTCCGGCTTATAAGGACCACGCAGCGTATTTGCAATGGAGAATACCATGGCGATTTCTTTGGACGCATCTATCGTTTTGTCGTCCATCATTACTTCGGTGATTTTTGTCTGTGCCATTACATCGTTCCTCCAAATTAATATTCATTCAGGTCGATACCGGCCTTCAGCAAACGCTCATAGCGGC
>DHJV01000087.1:13449-15307 GCA_002404515.1 Lachnospiraceae bacterium UBA4711
CTGGAAATGATAACCGCCATAGGCTTACCGTTTTTCAAGACAAAACCAGCCTTATCTTCGGTAGATATTGTCGTTATAATCTTTGATGCCTGCCCACGCAGGAAGTCTGACATATTATAATGCTCCATCGGAGTGATACTTTTCTTTACCTCAGCCATGATTTGCCTCCTTGTAATTCATGCTATTTTACATCATAGCACAAAGTAATTACTTTTTCAATGACTTTTGTGTAACTTTTTGTTTGTACAATTCAGGCTACCTCAACAAACACAAAAAAGTTAGTAACTCACCGAGTTACGATTAGAGGCACATATTAACCTTCATCCCTGTCCACAGCCTTTCCAAAACATCGGAAAGGTACTGTTGGCAGGGATTTTTTGCTTATTCACTGTAACTCGCCAAGATTCGGGTTTTCAGACATTGTTAGATATAATTTTGGTATCGAAGGTAACTCCTTCGAAATAAATTTTACTCCGCTTTGTGAGTGGCCATTAACGAAGCGGTGGATACATACGGAACCCGGGACGGATTCTCCGTCAGCCATCCGATGTACCACCGTTGATTCGTCATGCCTTCTCACGAGCGTCGAAGCCGGTGTGTCATCTGATGCACCGGCTTTTGTTGTATCTGCCGCCTCCCTTCCCAAAGCGGGAAAGGACAAGCAATGCAAAAGAATGACAATCAGCACTACATCTATCTGCGTTCCACCCGTGAGCGCATNNGAAGCTGCAGACCGGAACGGAGGTTTACGTTTGGACTGCGGTTGATTCTTTACAACTATTTTGCGGCAGCGCCAAAAGCCCTCCGTTTCGAGAAATCGAAAAACGGAGGACTTTTTTATGAAAAGCAATGACAATCAGCACTACATCTATCTGCGTTCCACCCGTGAGCGCATTCCCTGCACCGAACAGGAGTTTCACGACTATTACCGCGACATTGATGCCTTCCGCAAAAAGCAACAGCGCCACGGGCGCTGCGTGTGTCCCGTCGCCAAGCGACTGGACTGTGACATGGACTGCGTGACTTGCCCCTTCAGCAGAGCCGGAGACTCCCTCTCCTTGGATTACACCGCTACAAACGACGAGGGTGAAGAAAGACCCTGGCTTGACGATATACCAGATGCATTCGCAGAGGTCGATGTGAAAGTTGAGGAAGCTGAGATGCTCGATGCGCTGCATCTTCTTCTATCAACCCTCGCACCGGAGGAACTGGAAATTTGTAAAACCATCATGGTCGATCTTTCCGAGCGTGCTGCTGCCGCATCACTAAACATCTCCCGAAAGGCCTTTACGTGCCGCAGAGATAAGGTTTTGAACCATTTGAAAAATTCTCTAAAAAATTATCTCTGATTTGGGGGCCAAACGGCAATCCCGTGTCCGGTGGCAAGTGTAAGAGGCAAAACGATACCGCCGATTATGGGAGGTGACAAAGAATGTACGAGTCCGAAAACAAGGCGATGAACCCTGACGAGGAACTGGTTGATATCCTTCTGGAGTTTATCATCGTCGCAGCAAACCTGGCAAAAAGCATCAACCGCTCACTCAAGCAGAAGCAAATCAAGGAAGGAGGCAACGTCAATGGGCAGAATCAGCGAATTGGATATGGCGATCAAAGACCTGCGCAGCGCCGCAGCCACTATTAATGAAGTGGCAAACACCCTGGCAGAGATGTTCAGCACCACGGCTGATGAAGCCCCTGACACTGCCGCCCCTGCCGATCCTGCGCTGACGCTGGAACAGGTCAGAGCCGTTCTTGCGGACAAGTCCCGCAAAGGTCACACTGCCGAGGTTCGCGCCCTGCTCCAGAAGTATGGTGCAGAAAAGCTGTCTGGCGTTGACCCCGCCAACTACAAGGCGCT
>DHJV01000070.1:0-5162 GCA_002404515.1 Lachnospiraceae bacterium UBA4711
CCCGCAGTCTCTTTGCAAGGTTCTATAAAAACGCTGTCTTTGATACAAACAGAAAAAGCCTTCTCCGGCACATAAGTGCTGAAAAAGGCTTGAAATAAAGGGCTTTCGAGGTTCCGCTGTGTTTTACAGCAGAGCTTCGGAAGCCCTTTTTCTGTTTATTCGATTGTTGCTGGCCGGTTCTGTGGCCTATGGAACTTACCCCTCAAAAACGGCTGCCGGAGGAATAATTAAATAGTGTGGAATAATTAAAATGTTTGCGCTCCACTTATTCACGTACAATAGCACGTTTCACATCTTTGTATTTTTCACGCAGATCCGGTATGTCTACTTTTCTTCCGAGAAGTTCTTGAACCACTCCCCATAAGCCGTTCTTCTCATCTGGGAATCCGTCCATGTAATCTACAAACGGAAGGCTATTAACGACCAGCGTTTCTCCTTCGATACCACGTCCGGGAACCCCGTACTTTATCACAGGCTCCTTACCACTTCGGATATTCTTTCCGAACACAATCGGCTCAGAGACTGGTGCGCCTCCCAAAAGAGTCATGCTGATTGCGATATCGAGGATTTGGCCATCAAGTTCTATCCATGAGTGATCGAAATAGAGACCTTGCCCGAGCATTTCTCCTATGCATAGCTTGGGAGAATACCCCAGTTCAGAAAGCGCAACATATAAGGCAGAACAGCTTGCATGGCAAGCACCCCACCATTGTTTCCGCTTCATATATTCACTCAAATTGCAAAGGACATTTGCGATGTCCTCTTTGTAACCGGCATTCTGAACAGCAGCCCTAATCAGATCACCGGTACTCATGGATTCCTTCAAAAGACAGCAATGCTTATATTTCTTTCCGCTACCACATGGGCATTGGTCATTTCGTCCGATTTTCATTCGTAATCACTCAACATTCTTCTTCAGCTGTTCAAATGCAGCTTTAATTTTTGCCGCCATCAGCTTTCTGCGCTCAATCAGGAAGTCCTCATAAGGCATATTCTCCCAACCGTGCGGAAGTGCGTTTTCTTCTTCCATACGCTGGATTTCTTCAGGGCTGCGGCCCTCACAAACAACAGGATAATAAATCGAGGGAGCCTCATCGAGTATCTCCATATTATCCTTCCAATCGATGAAGGCGTAGTTAGCCATCTGGTTGATCTTAGCGTCGTTATATCCCAGCGTCTTCAGATAAGCCTTCGGGAAAAGGTGATGCTTCTCCAGTGACTTTCTCTTACCGTCGGTACCGGGCTCGAATAGTTTGCTGACGAGCAGATTACTCTTCGAGAACAGGATTTTAGCATTCAGAATGTTTAAGGCGGCTACATAAGCGTTCCAAGCATTATTGCCTCGGCCCGATACTGCCAAGCCCTCGGAACCGATAAGAGTAATATCGAAGTAGTCGTTTGTAAGCCGCTCCTCAACCCTCGACAAAATGAACCGCTTGTATTCTTCCAGCGATGTTAGTTCCTTGATAGAGTTCAGGTGGTTTTCGACCGTGGATTCAAATGATCCAGTATAGAGCGAGACAAGAGACGCATAGAAAAACCACAGCGATGTTAAATGCAAATTCTCGTTGTACGACGCATTAAACCTATACTTTGCGATGAGGTAGAATGCATAGGTGTAGTAGATTGCGTTTCCCGAAAGGATCAGATCACCGGACAGATAACCGGCATTCATGATAGATTTCAAGAACTCGTGCCAGTTGTGGACGTTTAGAACGTCTGGGAGCTTTGCCTTAAGCACATCGAAACGCTGATCACGCAGAGTTTCATCAACAGCACCTTTTTTATCAAAGTCAGCTCCACGAAGCAGTTTATACCCATATTTCAAACGGGCTCTGTCAAATGCATAAGCCATGACCACACGGATGACATCCTGCGCTGTAACCTCGGTAAGCTGATTGTACGATGTGATCTTGTCTTTGGATGGGTATGTTGACTCCATGCTGAACTGCTCGATCTCTTTTCGGCCCTCATCCCAATAGAGCGAGAGGAGCGTCAGAATAAAGTCATTCTGCTTCAAAGCAACACCGCCGGAATTGACACGAACAAAGATCTCTGAAACATCCTCTTCCTCAGCGTTGGCCTTGATATCAAATACCGGAAGCGTGTGTTGTTTCAAATTTGAAAGCGCAGTGATGTTTTCGGAAATCAGATCTTGTTCCGCGTCGCTCAACGTTTCACCTTTGGAGGACCGATATTCATCCAGCCTCTTGGTAAAGTTGATGATCAGCTTTGTAATATTCGATGTAGTGAACACTTCGCTGATGTTGTAGATCCATTCAGGGTCTTTTTTCGTCGCCTGATAACCAACCTCGAACTTATTCTTCACCGGGCAGTAGGAAATCACGATAGACTTCTCGTCGTATTTTGAATTGATGACCTTTTTCCCTTTCATAACGGCATAAAGGGAGGTCAGTCTCTGCTGGCCATCAATGATTACCTGCTTCGGAGATTCATAGTTGTGGGTGTCTGTTCCGATGGTTTTCTTCTTTTCAAGCATAGGACACTCCCACAGCATCAAATAACCGATGGGGTACCCGCACATCATGGAATCGAACAAATCACGCACCTTTGAATCCTTCCAGATAAACGGCCTCTGAAGTTCCGGAAGGCCAAGTTCTCCTGTATCGATCTTTTCGATCAACTGATTGACTGTTAAAGTCGTGTTGCTAAATATCTGTTGCATTCACCGTTCCTCCTGCTTAATCTACGAATAAGTTCGGGATATCGTGTAGTCTATCTTACTTTTACACATTACCGCTTTCAGCTATAAACAGCTCCGGCATGTTGTATAGTACACTCGACGCCTCTGTTCGAGCGTTAGTATTTGAGCATTCAAGCAATGTCGTGCTCAGATGCCATTTTCCATCCGGCCCTTCGATAATAAACTCATCCTTGTTGTTCCGGATATATGTGGATACCTCACGAGAGAATCCGTTCCGCTGAAGAAGGATTGTTATTGGATTCGTCGTTCCGTATTCTACAAATTCGTACCAGTTGTTATCAAACTCCTTCAGCTGATGGACCGTCTTATACTCATTCGAGAAGCGAAGGAAGTAGTTTGAAATACTGAACAGCACAATGTTATCAATGACCTCCAAGGTGTCGGCAAACACGATATTGCGGTGCCGGAGTCCATCGTCATAGTATTCTTTCTGGCCTCGGTTCACCCAGAAGTTATCCCGGTGCTGCTGCCGGTACTCCAGTGCCTTTTTCATGATATTGCTAAGCCCAGTACCTTCCATCCATTGAATAAGAACAACCGCATACCAGCGCAGGAGCGTCGGCTTTCCGAGTGTGGAGGCTTCATACTTTCCCCATTTGAAGATCCGACTCAGCTTTTCAAGGAAAGCCAAAACGTCGTCATAGTTGAACCTGCCATCTACACGGTCAGGGTATTTCAAGCCCATTGCGATAGCGGCACGTAGGTTTTTCGTCTGATCCACCGAGGTGTTGATATCATCATCCGGTTCTGTGAACGGATCAGTAAAGGCTTCTCGTATTTTCGCTTCGTCCTCAGGTGTCAGCAGATTAGAGAACTCACGCCTTACAAGGCTGTCGTTGTCCTGCATAATATCCCGTAAAAGAATGAGGGCAAACTTACGCATCATTACATAGGCTTCCTCTGACTGTGCGTCATTTCTTTTTACGAGTTCAATATTGCCCTGCAGTAGTGCCTCGACGACATATTTCTTTTCGGCGTTTGTTAGGCTCTTCGGTCCAGCCTCGATAGAAAGCGTTTGCTTCGGGACCTCTTTCTTCAAAAGGTCCACATAGTCTTCCTGTTTCAGCTTTTCACCCTGCGAGACGAAGAATACATTCCCGTAAAGGTTGAAACGGATGCGTCCGACACGTCCTATCAGGTTTCGGAAGTCAACCGGCGTCATCACCTTTCGGAAAATCTTGTTATCGGTAATGAACAGATTATCCGCTGGGAGGTTGACACCCTCAAGTAAGGTGCTGGTACAGAATATAGTCGTGATTTTGCCACGACGGAACATGTCCTCGATACGCATTCTGATGGCAGCTGGTAGGTATCCAATGTGATATGCGACGCCCTTTTTTATAATCTGGGCCAAATAGTAGTCTCCGTGAACTTCATTCGTGATATCCCTTGCCAGTGCATTCAGGTCATTATCCTGAATTTCCGAAAGCTGATCTGCAAAAGCAAGCGCATTTTCAATCGCCTTACTTCTACCGTTGCAATAAACGATGGTCTGCTGCTTTCGCTCAAAGGGGAGATCCCGGTTTATCCTTTCAAACATCAGAAGGAACGAAACCAGAGAAGCGTTTCTGTCTTTGATTTCCGCAAGGTAATCCAACTCACCGGTATGGTCGTTATATACGCTGACTGTGAAATTATTGAGGTCGATGCTGAACTTAATCTGGGCCACCGGTGAAAAAGTGGAACGTAGGTGGCTATCATCACCGTCGGTTTCGATGTCTGTCAGCAACTTTAGATATACCTCTGGATTTGGAATATTAGGTGAGGCAAAGACGAAGTGCGGCTTCTTCTTCCTTTTGAGAAGCATATCCACGGTTTTATAGTAGAACGGCCCACGGCTATTTTTTCCGGACAGTTTGTGCGCTTCATCGATGAATAGATAGTCGATTTGCAAATCCGGTTTGCTGATGAGCAGATATAACAGTCGTTCCGGAGTCAGCACAAGTATGAAGTTATGCTTGCCCTCCAAAGCGATATCCCCGGCGGCGGTGACCACCTTATAATTGTGCTCCGACAAAAGGTTCTTAAGGTCCTCGTCAATGACCTGCTTGTAGATCTCATTGATCAGTGCCTTTGTTGGGACAATCAGGGCGAAGTTCATTTTTACCCCATGCTGTATCTGGTCCTTGATGTACATTCTCATGAGGAAGGACTTACCCATAGATGTCGGACCGGAATAGCTGAAGTGATCATCCGAGAGATGATCGTAAGCATTTTTCTGTGCGCCGAAGAACCGAAGTTCCGGTGCTGCAGGAATTGTCAAATAATCATTCTGGTATTCAGCGAAGAAACGCTCTAATGCGGTCGTGCCGTAAAAGTCGCTATCGATTATCCTTCTTGCCTGATAGTTCCCGGTGTTTGCGAACACTGATCCGGCATAGAACTTTACATCAGGATTGTCCGGGTACAGAGAATACAGCAGGATGATTATCTCCTG
>DHJV01000070.1:5194-13954 GCA_002404515.1 Lachnospiraceae bacterium UBA4711
CTCCTGCGCCCACATTTTATGCTTGTCCCGGTTCATCGCATGTGTCGACTTGGACAGCAAGTCGGCAAACCGCAAGGCCGACACCACATCAATTTCCCGCATCTGCCGTTTAGCAGTGAGGTTAAATTTGGTGATGGCATAGTTATAAAGGATGTCGTCGTAGAGTTCATTCAGGAAGGGATTGTTGTCAATGTCCCCGAAAATGGCATCGCCAAGGTTATGCAGTATTTGATTGCTCAAGGTCTGCCACCCCCATTCATCACACGGTCCATGATTTGTGTTTTTTCAGCATCTGCATCGTTGAGTGGCAGAATGTAGAAATAAAACGAGTGGTTTCCGAGGCCAAGGGCATTAATCTTGCTGGCTATATATGCCGCATGATTGCGAATATCTGTATCCATTTTCTGAGTCAGTGCACGTCGGAAGTCTACCGCACTGTAATTAGCAGGATTGAGACCGAGATTATACGCAAGGAAAACGCCATAGGCTGTATCATACGGGACCGACTGTCCTTTACTCGGAATAAGCAGGTCTTTGATTTTCTGAACCGTGTCTTTATCAAAGGACTTGCTGAATACCGTGTTTTCAGCAAGGGTGCGCTCCTGTGTGCTTTGCTTTTCGATCTCAACAATGGCGTCGAAGGCAGTGTCAACAGCTTTTTTCATATCACCCACAATGCTGGAGGTGCCAAACACCATGTGGTAGTATGGTATGCCGAAAGCCTGCTCCAGCGAGAGAAGATGTATTCCGTCACATTTACTGTCATATTGTTTTGCTCCGGTTTGAAGCTCTACCTTGCTCATGATTTTGGGAGCTCCCAGAACCTGCTCTAAAAACACATATAGCATGATTTCACCGAGGTCATTGCCGGTGCCTTTCTGACCCGGAGCCCCGTTGCGTTTCATGATGTCGATGGCATCCATTCCTACGCTGTACACATCGCCCTCAACATGATAGTTCTCGATCTGAGCACGAGAAAAAACGTATTGACCGATGTTCTTCCTGAGAAACACTTCAAGCTTATCGGAGGAGAATGCATTGTTATTGACGTTGAGGTGAAATAGGCGCAGTTGTTCCGGGTTTTTTAGGCCAAGGGTCTCAGCGTGAGACACCTCGGTAAAAACCTCATCAAATTTACCTCCGCTTATAGTCTTGTCAAAAGAATCATTCATTGCATTCTCCACCTCGTTACAATTTAGTCTTCATCCTTTTTGTCGCCATACTTGGCAGGATCTTCAGCAACCATCAAAGACTCCTGCGTGGGAAAATCGTAGGCGACGTTTTTTTCACCCGGCCCCGGCATCACGTATTCTTTGCCTTCTGGATTGTAGGTAAGATTGAATACCAGATCGGAAAGCCACTTCTTAAAGGATGGATTATCTTGGAACTGTTTGAAAAGTTCCATGTTGTCTGCCATGATCGCAAATATAACCTGCTGCAGAGCACGTTCGCTTTCCAAACGGGCACTCTGCTCATCAGAGTTGCGCATAGCATTTTGATACTTCTTATCTCTGGACACCATTGCAGGTATTTCGAGAATCTGCCGCTGGACATTGTCGGCGTCATTCCAGTTGATGTTGCCAAACATATCGTTGAAGTCAGAAATAATCCGAGAAAGCAGATCCATTTCCGGTTCCACAATATGGCCAGTCTTTCCGGCAGGAACAGGCGCAATTTCAGCATCCTGATCTTCCAAGCGAATGGAGATCATTTCACGGGCTTCATTACGATAGCTCGAAAGGTCAATGGTGCTCAAGATGCCTTCTGACAGGTCGTCTTCACGAGGCGACGGCAGTTTAGGAATCAGCAGATTCAGGAAGATTGAGAGCTTTTCCCATTCCACGTTTCCATAAGGCAGAATGGCTCCGAGGAAACCGTATGTACGCACAAAGGACTTTGCAGCACTCTTGAATTTAATCTGATCGTCTGTTTCGAGCTGCTTGTAAACCGCCGTGCAAGCGTCCAATATCGGATCAAGGCGGTCACGTTCTGCGCCACTCAGGAACAGGTCTACCAACCGTTCAACATCATTGTTGCTGTAAACCTGATAGTCTTCCATAACAGCGATTAAGTCATACAGCTTGTTCGGATCGGTTTCTCCGGAAAGAATCGTGGTCCGATAATATTTGGAGAATGACTCCTCAATTACGGACGTCTTATTGGCAAAGTCCAGAACAAAGGTATCGTCTTTGCCAGGGTATGCACGATTCAGACGGGACAGGGTCTGTACGGCACCGATATCGTAGAGAGGCTTGTCCACATACATTGTGTGGAGCAGCGGCTCATCGAAACCAGTCTGGAACATGTCTGCAACGATGAGTATGCGATACGGGTCCTTCTTGAAGGTCTTCGGAATCAGCGCATCGGAAAAGCCATTCATGACAGCTGACGTAAGCGCAGGTTCCTGACCTTTATATTTGTACTCACCGGAAAAAGCGACGATTGCCTTGTACGGGCTCCGTCTGTCTGCGAGGCATTTGCTAATAGCATAATAATACTCAATGCAGCGAGAAATGCTGGCTGTAACGACCATAGCACGAGCCTGACCGCCAATCTTTTTCTTGGCGATAACCTGCTCGTGGAAGTGGTCAACCATCATAGCCGCTTTCTTCGCAATTGTGACCTCATTGCTTTCGACGAAGGAACGGAGCTTCTTCTGAGCTCTTTTCTTGTCGAACATGGGATCGTCATCGACAGTTTTCATTAGCTTATAGTAGCTGTCGATAGGTGTATAATACTTCAGCACATCCAGAATGAAGCCCTCTTGAATGGCCTGTTTCATTGTATAGACGTGGAACGGACGATGCTTGATCTCGCCATCCTCTTCATAAGCGACACCGAAGGTCTCCTCGGTCTTGTTTTTCGGAGTGGCGGTGAAAGCAAAGTAGCTGGCTGTTGTCAGAAGTTTGCGGCCTTCCATCATCGCATTGATCTTGTCCTCATTGTCCATGTCGTCTTCAGAGGCAAGGCCGGAAAGGGCCAAGTTCATCTGAGCCGAGTTACGACCGTTCTGGCCGGAATGCGCCTCGTCGATGATGACGGCAAACTTATGAGATTTATGCTCTTGTCCGATTTCAGTAACGATATACGGGAACTTCTCGACAGTCGTCACGATGATACGTTTTCCGTCCTGAATGGCTTTTCGGAGATCGCCGGAATGCTCAGCCCACACCACGGTATTTTTCACCTGCATAAACTGCTTGATGGTGTTGCGGATCTGCTTATCAAGGATGCGGCGGTCCGTTACAACAAGGACAGAGTCAATCAGAGGACGGCCATTCTGTTCAATGCCGATCAGCTGATGCGCCAGCCATGCGATGGAGTTTGATTTGCCGCTTCCTGCACTGTGCTGAATCAGGTAACGTTTACCGACGCCATTGACACGAACGTCGGCCAGCAGCTTTTCAACCACATCCAACTGATGATAACGAGGGAATATCTGTTTGACAGACTTCTTCTTGGTATCCTCGTCAACTTCCTCGACAACCTGTGCGTAGTTCTCGATAATGCGTGAGAGCTTGGCCTTTGTAAGAATGTCATTCCAGAGATAATCCGTCATCAGGCCGTTCGGATTCGGAGGATTCCCGGCACCATCGTTATAGCCCTTATTGAATGGCAGAAACCAGCTGTCCTTACCGGCCAGCTTCGTGCAGAACTTGATTGTCGCATCATCCACAGCGAAGTGAACCATGCAGCGTTTGAAGGAGAACAGAATGTCACGAGGATCACGGTCGTCCTTATACTGCTGGACAGCATATTCCGTATTCTGCTTTGTGAGCTGGTTTTTCAGCTCCATCGTAATAACTGGAAGGCCATTGATGAAAATGCAGAGATCCAGAGCCAGCTTTCCGGCATCCTGTGAGTAGCGGAGCTGACGGGTCACGCTGAAAATGTTCTTCTCATACATTGCCTTCTGTTTCTGGTTATTCTCGGTCGGCGTAAGATAGAACATGATCAAGTCTGCTGGATAAACCTTGATGCCATTACGCAGAACATCGATGATACCACGTTTAGCCAGTTCACCCTGCAAGCGGTTCAGAAACTGACGCCTTTTGGTGTCCGATTTGAAGACACCCAGCTTATCCATCTCATCCGGCTGCGTTTCAGACAGGAAGCGGAACAGGCGTGTCTCGTCCAGAGCATGCTCCTTGCTATAGTCGTCGTTGGTGCCTTGCTCATAGCCGTTCTGCTCAACAAGCCACTTTACGATTAAGGCTTCCAGCCCTTCTTCTCTGGTGTTGGTAAAAGCCATAATCATTCCTCCTCAACCGGCATATCATCATCGTCGTCTCTCTCTGACGTTTCGAGATCCTCAAGATCATTTACGGCCTGAAATTCCGGCACAGTGACGTCTCTGATATCTATTGCACCAGTAACGACATCAGAAAACAGTCGAGTGCGATATTCATCAATCAACGTCATCTCACGTGACAACAAGGATCGACTGCTTGCAATAATGTTTCCTTTTGTTATAGCCTTTTCAGGAATAATGCTGTTGAATACAGACCTTTTCCAATCAAGAAAATGAACGATTGCCAGTTGTTCATCTTCTGGAGGGCAAGGCACCCAAATATTTTTCATTTCGCTGTATCTTGTTGTCCACAAGTCAGCGACAATCCCTCTACCGTTGCGATAGAATTCTTCAATAAACGTATGGCTTCTCAACAGGTAATGGTAGTAATAACTGGTCCCTTCACGGGGCTGCAGAATGATGTTAATCAGAGAAACAGAACCGTCCAGCGGTGAAATGCCGCTTGATCCACGACGATCTGACCGGCTGTTGATAACAAAATCGCCAGCACAAACCTTCTTTCTGTTATCACCATCTTTTGTTTTCACCGCAGTGTCAATCTGCGGCAGCACACCAAATTTCGTAACAGAAAGCGGTGGATAATCACGATCTGATACCTTTTCCTTTCTTTCAATAAAAAGGTCGTTAATTTTTTTCATCTGCCATCCGCTGGGGATTCGAGGTATCCAATCAATTCCAGTTTCAATATAGGCAGGATATGCCTTGTTTTGCTCTGTGATCATCATAATAAAACTGCCTCCAACATTCCGGACAATTGAGCTTCAACGTCCCTTATTTCACTCGCAATGGATTCTCGATCCCTCATCTCACGAGGATGGAAAAAGTATTTTGTAAAACCGAGTTCATATCCGATGGTCGTTTTTTTATCATCAATCCATGCATAAGGAGTATATGGCCTAACCTCTTTTTCCATATATCCTTCGATGCCACCCTCATAAGTAAATGGGATTAGCTCTGTTTCTGTCTTAGCCTTGTCTGGAATGATTCGACCTTTCTTATCTTTCTGGGGCTTTCCTTCTTCATCGAGTAACGGCTGAAGAATCCAGACTTTCCAATACCCAAAGTCGCTGTTGTTAAAAACTTTACTGATTTCGCTTTCTTCCATCTCCATAAAGATACGGACGATTTCCTTCCGTAGTTCGGGAGTAAGCTCACAGTTTTTTTGCCCCATGTTTTTATCAAGGGCTGATTTTATTTCAGTAGCATCAATCAATTGAATTTTGCCTTTTCTATTCTCGGCCTTCTTATTTGAAAGGACCCATATAAAGGTTCCTAATCCTGTGTTGTAAAACATTTTCAGTGGCAGCGCAATGATAGCTTCAACATAGTCGTTTTCGATTAGATACCTTCTTGCATTGCTCTCACCACTTCCAGCGTCACCTGTGAATAGTGAAGAACCATTATGAACTTCTGCTATGCGACTGCCCAGCGGGGAATCTTTTTTCATCTTGGAAATGTTATTAAGCAGGAAAAGGAGCTGACCGTCACTGGTGCGAGGAATCATCGCCATTTCCTCGCCACCTTCAAGATAAGTATTGAAACGTGTGTCGAGGATATCCTTTTTGCCGCCCATCTTTTCTGCATCTGTTTTCCAGCTTTTTCCGTATGGGGGATTTGATAGCATGAAGTCAAATTGACGAGATGGATGTTGATCCAAAGACAGAGTGGACCCAAAACCAATGTGCTCAGCTTGCTCTCCATCACCTTTCAGAAGCATATCCGCTGTACAAATGGCGTAGGTTTCCGGATTGATTTCCTGTCCAAAGAGATGGATAGAGACATCTTTTCCACGTCTATGGGCAAGCGTAAGCAGACGGTCCTGTGCAACGGTAAGCATACCGCCAGTTCCACAAGCTCCGTCGTAGCAGGAGTATGTAGCGTCTTGAATCTGGTCGGCAATGGGAATGAAAACGAGGTCGGCCATAAGCTCAACAACGTCACGAGGCGTCCAGTGTTCACCAGCCTCCTCGTTGTTTTCTTCGTTGAAGCGACGGATCAGCTCCTCGAAAATAGTACCCATATCGTGGTTATCCAGACCCGGATGACGCATGATGGTTTTGGCCTCATCCTTCCACACCGGATTCGGACTCAGGTTAATGTCGGAGGACACAAACTTTTCAATGACGGCACCAAGGATATCGGCATCCACCATCGTGTCGATCTGATTGCGGAATTTGAACTTATCCAGAATGACCTGCACATTCGGTGAGAAACCATCCAGATAAGCAATGAAGTCTGCCTTGAGCGTCTGCTTCTTGGCACGGCTGGTTAGGTCCCGCAGACGATAAGGAGAAGCATTGCAGAAAGCCTGTCCTGCAGCATTGCAGAGGGCTGGCCACTGGTTATCAATCTTTGCGGCGTCGAGCCGTTTTTTCATTTCGAGGACCGCATTCTTGCTGTCCTCCAGCAATGCGTCCAGACGACGGATAACCGTCATGGGGAGAATAACATCACGATATTTGCCACGGACATAAACGTCACGAAGGCAGTCATCCGCAATCCCCCAGATAAAGCTAACTATTGAATTATGCACCTGATTGTCCATATAGATTTTCCTCTCTTGACACTGAATTCGGCATTAAGCCATTATGATCGTACCAAATGTGCTGTCCCCCAAAAACGGACTTATTCGGCCTTATCTTCCTTTTCATCAACTTTGTCGTCAGCGGCACCGCCGGAACGAATCCAATCGTCCACCTCTGACAGCTTGAATTTCCACAGCTTACCTACTTTATAGGCTGGCATATTTCTTTTAGCGATCCACTGCAAAATGGTTTCTCTGCCAACGCCAAGGTATGCTTGGACTTCTTTCAATGTTGACCATTTTTCAATGTTCTCGTTACCCAATTTAGTTACCTCCAGATCTCTTAAATGTCTTGTTCTCTACTACAATCGTTACATTGAATGGGCTTGAATAGTTCAGGTAGCACTCTTTATTGTTTTTATCAACCATAACCCATTGACTTTCAAAAGCATCCTCGTTGCCACGGGCATCGAATTCAACCGACACAACAGCTCGTTCATTTGGAACCGTATCCGGTATGTCAATTGACAGCTGCATGGCACAAGGAGTGATAGAATCCTCGTTTATACAGATAAGCCTTCGGCCCGTCCATGCGACCTTGCCGGAGTTAAGCAGCTTCCATGTGTGGGTGAAATGCTCGTAAAAATCAACCTCATGTCGCCGGTCGGCAGGTGCCGTTTCAATCCAGAAAGCATCCCCATCATAGAGCGGCTTATGGAATGACGGCTCGTCCGTTTCCGGCTGCGACAAATACTGCTGATAGTTCGTCGCTATGATGTCGGCATCAGAATCCGGCTCGTGTATGATTATCTGAAGCTGGTCTGCGAGGGCTTTCGCCAAAGCCGAAGCATTTATATCTGCGTCCGTTGGGATCGTGAAGTAGTTCATCACGGTTCTGATGGACGCTTTTTTTATGTGCTCCGACAGGTACTTCGCAAGGCCGGTCGTGTTTATCGGATCTGGGAAAGAGTCCCTATGCTTCTTCGACAAGGGCTTACCGCCGTTGAATAGTTTGGCCCCGTAGTTAGATGAGCTGTAGGCACCTTTTTTCGTGAAAGCATAGCTGCTCCCTGCCGCCTTAAAGACTTCAATGACGAAGGAGTCCTGATTTGCCACTCCTTCGACGGAGCCATATATTCCTTTGCAAAAATGAGCGAAATCTATGCAAATCACCCCTTTCAGAAAAGTCCTATCAAAAGTCCTGAAAGTCCTTTTTTCACGGTCCTTGCGCTCATAGGAAGTCCTTTTTCAACTTGGTATCTTATTAGTGGATAGCGGAGATGAGAGAGCTTGAGCCGTCGGACCATGGACCTTGATATTTAATTATATCACATTTGCTCCCAAAAATCAATACTATGGGGCGAAAGCAGGCGCAAACCGACACAAACTCACTTTTAATTATCCGCCATCAAGCAAACCGCCTCTCAGTTCGTTCACCGGCCATGAACGATCCGGAGCTGAGAGGTCGGAATCATCAACAGCCTACTACCCGGATTAGGAAGCTGAACCTGACAAGGAGGGACAAGCAGTGACAAAAAGTGAACGTAACAACTGGATCGTGAACATTGAAAACACCGCTGCTGCCATCGAGTCTCAGTTGGGCTCAGCAGTAGTTGAATCTGTTTTCAAGCGCTATGGCGCACACGGCACTTGGGACCTTAGTCCAAGCGACCTGCCTGAAGTCTTCAGCGAACTGTACGCCATTGAAGCGGAGCTCGACTAACAGACCGTCCTGAGCATGACAGAAAACTGCTCACCGTCAGGCACCGCACCGACTGATCACCGGTGGCTCAACGGTGCTTGACGGCACAAGTAAATATCAACAGCTGCCTTTTGAGCGGGAAGCTGCAGACCGGAACGGAGAAATCTCCGTCGGGACTGTGGTTGGATTTCTATACCTATTTGCAGCTGACCATGAAGGTTT
>DHJV01000045.1:0-169 GCA_002404515.1 Lachnospiraceae bacterium UBA4711
TCAATCAGTACAAGCTTCTCGCCCTGATATGCCTCTGCGATCAATTTTTTGATCAAAGTTGTCTTACCCGCTCCTAAAAATCCTGAAAGAATATCAATCTTTGTCATCTCTATTGCCTCCTAAAAATTATTTCTATTTTTGTCAACTTTATATAATAGCACATTTCTAT
>DHJV01000045.1:197-5918 GCA_002404515.1 Lachnospiraceae bacterium UBA4711
CTATTATTTTTTCCACATGCTATGCGTCCTTATTCTTCAAAGTCACTTCCATCTGGTCAAACGGAATCTCAATACCCTGTGCATCAAATGCATATTTGATTGCCTCCTGTATCTCCCATTTTGCCTTCCAATAGTTCTCTGTTGCGACCATACAGCGGACACCCATCTTGATGCTGCTGTCCTCGAAAGAATCCACAAACACGTCGACTTCCTTCGTCTTATCATAATATGGACTTTCTGTCACAACCTGATACAGCGTATCCTTTACCTTCTTCAGATCCGAATCATAGGCTACGTCGACCGCAATATCCAGTTTTCTCGTTCCTGCCGCTGTCACATTGACAAGCGAATGCGATGTAATATTTCCGTTCGGAATCACAATGATCCGGTTATCGTAGGTCTGCAGCTTCGTATAAAAGATGTCGATCGATACCACGGTTCCTTCACACTGCTTATCATTCTCGATGATATAATCTCCGACACGGAACGGCTTGAGTATCAGGATCAGCACACCACCGGCGAAGTTTGCCAGACTGCCCTGCAGTGCAAGACCAATCGCGAGGCTGGCGGTACCAAGGATTGTGACTAACGATGTCACCTGGAATCCGACAATGGACGCTGCCGTGATAAATACAATCGCATAAAATGTGAATTTAATCAGCGACAGCAGAAATGATGCGACACTTTCCTCCATGTTGGATTTCTTGAAGGATTTGCGTATCATCTTCACAATCAGCTTCGATAATTTCATGCCGATATACATGCATACGATTGCGAGTACCAACTGAAACCCTTTATTTAACGCCCAGTCTCCCAGCTTGCTCAGATACGCTTCGATCTTGGACGGTTCAATCTCTTTGATGTCTTCCAATCATATTCCTCCTTTTTATGTTCATATAAGTAAATATTCATTTATCCATAAAACTTCACAGGCTGCCCTTCTTACAAAGGACAGCCTGTTTCATTTTATTTATTTGCCAATTTTCTTTTTAAATACGCTGATGGAAAGCGGTGGTACGGTGATGGAGATGTAATGCTCCTGTCCGTCACATTCTGCTTTCTTCGCCTGCTTGACAGTCTTGTTATTTCTGCCTTCCCCACCATAACGGCTGTTATCGCTGGAGAAGATCTCCTGCCATCTTCCGCCAGATGGAGTTGCAAGTTTGTATGCTTTGTGTTCCATCGGTGTGAAGTTGCAGATGATCAAAAGCGTATCGCTTTCCTTCTTACCTTTTCTGATATAGGAAAGAAGGCTTGTATTCGCACTGTTGCAGTTGATCCACGAGAACCCTTCCGGAGAAGAATCCAGCTCATACAATGCCGGCTCCGTCTTGTAAAGTTCATTCAACTCTTTGACGTAACCCTGCATAAATACATGTGCATCAAACTCGAACAACGACCAGTCAACTTCTGCATTCTCATTGAACTCCGCAAACTGTGCAATTTCCTGTCCCATAAACAGAAGCTTCTTGCCCGGATGCGTCATCATATATCCATATGCCACACGCAGATTTGAGAACTTGTCTTCGTATCCGCCCGGCATCTTTGCAATCATAGATCCCTTCTCATGGACTACCTCATCATGGGAAAGTACCAGAATGAATTTCTCACTGTATGCATATACCATACTGAACGTCAGATCATTATGGTGATACTTACGGTACAACGGATCAAGCTTCATATAGTTCAGGAAATCATTCATCCATCCCATATTCCACTTGTAATCAAATCCAAGTCCACCTTCCTCGACCGGATGCGTCATCATCGGCCATGCCGTTGACTCCTCGGCGATCATGATGACGCCCTTGTGCAGCTCATGCATCTTGCTGTTGACTTCCTTGATGAAATCAATCGCTTCGAGATTCTCATTCCCGCCGTAAATATTCGGCAGCCACTCGCCATCGTTGCGGCCATAATCGAGATACAGCATCGATGCAACCGCGTCAATCCGAATACCATCAATATGATATTTCTCTGCCCAGTAAAGTGCATTCGCAACTAAGAAATTGCGGACTTCATTGCGTCCGTAATTGTATATATAAGTGCCCCAGTGTGGGTGTTCGCCACGTCTTGGATCCTCATGCTCATACAGTGCTGTGCCGTCAAATCTGCCAAGTCCATGCTCATCCTTTGGAAAATGTGCCGGTACCCAGTCTAAGATGACACCAATTCCCTTGCTGTGCAGATAATCCACAAAATACATGAAGTCTGCCGGTGATCCATAACGGGAGGTCGGTGCATAATACCCAGTTACCTGATAACCCCAGGACGGATCATACGGATGCTCCATGATTGGCATTAACTCAACATAATTATAATTCATCATCAACAGATAATCTGCAAGCAGGCTCGCGATATCCCTATAATTATAAAACTCTCTTCCATCGGTCGGGCGCTTCCATGAGCCAAGATGCATCTCATAGATTGCCATTGGCTGCTCGTCGGTATTCTTATCTTCCCGCTTCTCCATCCATGCGGTATCTTTCCACTTATAGGAAATATCCACGATGCGGGATGCATTTGCCGGACGAACCTCGCTGCTGAACGCATACGGATCACTCTTCATAAATACCTGTCCGGACTTTGCTTTAATCTCATACTTATAGATTTCTCCGACCAGTTTGCCCGGAATAAACAACTCATAGATACCGGAATAATCCAGTTTCCGCATCGGATGCCGTCTGCCATCCCAGTTGTTGAAATTGCCAACCACCGATACGCGGTCTGCGTTCGGTGCCCATACGGCAAAAAGTACACCTTCCACGCCATCTACAGTCATTGGATGTGCACCCATCTTCTCATAGATGCTGTAATGTTTTCCCTCGTTGAACAAACTGATATCAATCGGATCGATCACCGGTTCAAATACATACGGATCAAAATATGTTACTTCGTCACCGTTGTCAAACCGGACATTCAATTTATATTCAAACGGTTTCTTATCTTTAATTACCACAGAGAAAAATCCCGGTACACGATCCGATACGAGTGTGTACTTCTTTCTTGTGGACACTTCAATGGCATTTACAACCTTTGCGCCCGGCAGATATGCATTGATATACAGATCATCAATACACTCATGCATACCAAGAATATGATGCGGGTTGTTGTGAATGCCCTGGACCAAAGCATCGACTTCCATCCAGTTTATAGCAAAAACTGCTTTTCTTTTGGACATGTCAAATGTGTCTCCTCTCTACAATTTATGAATGAAGATTCCACTTCTTAGCTTTGGTTCAAACCATGTTGACTTCGGCGGCATCAACCGCTTCGCATCAGCAACTGCAAAAAGCTCTTCGATGGATGTCGGATACATCGAAAATGCAAGTTTCATATCGCTGTTTGCGCGTCGTTCCAGCTCTGACAAGCCTCGGATTCCTCCAATAAAATCAATTCGTTTATCCGTCCTCGGATCTTTGATTCCAAGTACCGGTGCCAGCAGATGATCCTGTAAGATTGATACATCCAGACCATCGACCGGATCTTCGGATAGTATGTGTGCTTTCGCACGTAATTTATACCATGTGCCGTCGAGATACATTCCAAATGTTGCCTTTTCTTCCGGCTGATACGCATCCGGAACTGGCTCCACATCAAAATCTGCCTTGACTTTCTCTATAAATGTTTCCACTGTATAGCCGTTTAAGTCGCGTACGACACGGTTATATGGCAAAATCTTCAACTGGTCATGTGGAAACAGGACTGACAGGAAATAATTGTATTCTTCCTCTCCGGTATGGTTTGGATTTGCATTTCTGCGTTTGATTCCAACCTTTACCGCCGATGCTGCCCGGTGATGTCCATCTGCAATATAAATCTGCGACATTTCAGAGAATACGCGCTCAATCTCTGCGATATCCGCCGCATCTGTCACCAGCCATACCCGATGTGTGATTCCATCCTCAGAGACAAAATCATTCTCTGCCGGGTGTGTCTTAATCTTTGTCACAATTGCATCAATCGCAGTCTGTGCCCGGTACGCAAGAAAGATCGGACCCGTCTGTGCGTTACATGTATCCACATGCGTGATACGGTCAATCTCTTTATCCTCCCGTGTATTCTCATGTTTCATGATGACACCGGACTCATAATCCTCGATGGACGCACATGCCACGATTCCAGTCTGTGATCTTCCATCCATTACCAGTTCATACAGATAATACATTGGTGTTTTATCTTCCACATAATCGCCACGCTCGATCATACCATCCAGCAATTCCTTTGCCTTCGCATATACGCATGGTGCATATGTATCCACGCTGTCATCAAACGCAGTCTCCGCGCGATCGATGCGCAGGAAGGAAAGCGGCTTTCCTTCCACTGCTTTTTTTGCTTCTTCCCGGTTATATACATCATATGGCAGTGCTGCCACTTCACTGACAATTTCTTTTCTCGGTCTATATGCTTTAAATGGTTTAATAATTGCCATGTATTTTCTCCTCTAAGTATCGCCTCTGCCTCCCACGGACAGGTTTATCCACGGATTGCCTTTACTGCTGCATCAATGGACTTCTTGTAATCTTCCTCAGAAGAATTGTTGAATACAAACAACTCTGGAATATTATCCGGCTGCTTGAAGTTCTGTGTTGCAATATATTCATCCCAATGCGCAAGCTTCCATGCATCACGGTCAGATGCACGCTTGATCATACGCTGATGGCAGACTTCCACATCTGTATGTACCCATACAACAAAGAGTTCTGCATCCTTTTCCTTTAACTTTGCACGCAGATTATCAAGATATTCGTTGTCACGGATTTCCTCTGTAAATGGTGCATTGATCAAAACAGTATCGTTGTACTCCAATGCTTCAAATGCTAAGTCAAGAACCGCATAATACTCGTAATCACGAATCTCTCTCTGGAAGAAATCAGATGAACGGTTGTACTCTTCGCCAGCGACCTTGAAAATCTGCTTGGATAATACAATCAGAGTATCCTTATCCAGATATACGCAGTTTGGAAGTGCTTTTGCAAGCTTACGTGAAATAAATGTCTTTCCGCAAGCAGGTGGTGAAGTTACTAAAATCAATTTCTTCATGGTTGGTGCCTCCTATATATGTACATTAAAATTCTCTATATGTTCTACTCTGTATGTCATGCATACAACAAGAACCTAATTATTTCAATTTTACCACAAAAGAAAAGAACAAACAAGCATTTCCATTCTGTTTCGTCACGAAAAATGTCTGTTTGTTCTTTTTCTTAATTTTATTTACATTCTACGCAATTGCGCGGATTACTTCTTTGTGATGTAGCCCTGTGCTTTCAGAAGCTCTGCACAGAGTACAGCACCACCGGCAGCACCACGAACTGTATTATGAGAAAGTCCGACAAACTTCCAGTCATAGACAGAATCCTCGCGGATACGTCCAACGGAGATGCCCATACCGTTCTCGTAATCCACATCCAGAGTAACCTGTGGACGGTTATCCTCTTCCATATAACGGATAAACTGCTTTGGTGCACTTGGAAGTCCCAGCTCCTGTGGGACACCCTTGTATGACTCCAGCTTCTCGATGAGCTGTTCCTTTGTCGGATTCTTCTTGAACTTTACAAATACAGCAGCCGTATGTCCGTTCAAAACCGGTACACGGATACACTGGCATGTGATGACCGGGCTTGTCGCAGGAACAATCTCACCCTTCTCCTCATCGATATGTCCCCAGATACGAAGCGGCTCCTTCTCGGATTTCTCCTCCTCGCCGCCGATATACGGAAT
>DHJV01000008.1:0-3205 GCA_002404515.1 Lachnospiraceae bacterium UBA4711
ACGCATTACTAAAAGCAGGTCTGTCGGAAGATATTGCTGTAACGCTAACAGCCAAAATGATCGGCGAAGTCATCAGATCCAGTGGCACTACATCACAGGAGGACAAACAATGAACAAGTATATTTTCCTGATTGTCGGTCCGTCTGGCAGCGGAAAAACGACTATCGTCGAGATGCTGGAGCAATCTCTCGGTCTAACCCAGATTGCGTCTTATACGACCAGAAAACCGAGACATTCCGGCGAAAAAGGTCATATCTTCGTTACGGATGAAGAATTTGACCAGTTGAAAGACCTGGTTGGTTACACCGAATTTGACAAGCATCGATACGCCGCGACGGCAATGCAGGTCGAACAAAATGATATTTATGTTATCGATCCAGCTGGTGTTGCCTACTTCAAAGAAAATTATCATGGCTCGAAACAGGTCCGTGTCATCGGTATTTGGGCAGCGGAAGCCGCCAGAAAAAAGAGAATGTTCCTGCGCGGAGATCCAGAAGATGCCATTATGAGGCGTTTGGAGGGCGATAGAGCGATTTTTAATACAGACATCTGTGACGTCGTATTTTACAACAAATCGCTTCAGGAGACATACCAGGCACTCTCACAATACATTTTCTGGAATTTATATCTTAAATCATAAATGAAGGAGGACATTATCATGTCAAACGCAACGAAAGAACAGATGAAAGAGGAAGCGATAGCTAGAATGGAGCTTCTTCACATTCACTCCAACGCCATTCACGATTTCAAGTCAGAGAATATTGTGAATTACTCCCAGTTCGGCGTGCTCTTCTGGCTTACGGAGGAGCAGCAGAAACGAGTAGATGAGTTTGAAAAGCAATCCGGCAATCTTGTCTATCATGTAATCGATGATCATTATGTCCAGCTCGGTCGAATGTTGACGTTCCTGTATGTTTCACCTTATATGGGCGAATGGGAGCGAGATCGTAAAGAGCTCGAGGCAGGTGAACCTCTCGTATATGTGGCAAATCTCAGTGATGAGGTCTGCTCCGAATATGGTCATGTCGGGATCGAACCGTGTTGCGGTGGATTAAGGAGGGTTTGGTAATGGAGAGAACTATGGGGACAGTTACAGTCTCTATCGAACTTCGCCTTTGCAAGGTACATGGCGAGCTTGGATATTTTCATTGCTGGGAGCATTTCAGTCAGCCCGTTCCTGCGGGTGCAACACCTGGTTCGCCGCCTGCCGGCGTTGTCAGCTACGTGAGCGGAATTGTTGAATTTGATGACGGTATCCGACGTGTGGATCCAGTGAGTATTCAGTTCTGTGACGAGACGCACGCAACTCTATGTGCGTGGAATAAACACGAGAAGGAGCAGGCAAAATGAGTTTGGCACAATGGGACTGGCACAGTTTTGCACTCGATTTAGCCTGCAAAGGATTTCATCGTTCTGAAATCTATGGGAGGATCTGTGCACACAGCGAACAAATCGGTATTCCGGTACCAAAGCGTTCTACCATGACAAATTACCTTCGAGATCATAAAGAAAAATGGAAGCATATGTCGAAGGATAGGCCTCTGTTAGACCCAGAACCGAACAAAGACCGTGAGTTTAGAAATCTCAAAAATGCAACCGTTCGTGCTGCACGGGAACTCTATTATGATCCAGTTTATATTTCACAACTGCAAGCTGCTACAACAGAAGCTCAGTTAAGCAGGATTATGTTGACAGCCCGACAGCGTTCATGTGAGGAGGATTTATAATGCTTAAAATCGAAAAAACAGAAGTCGTTGGCTGGGAGGCAGCCATCCGAGGAATGCGCAATCCGATGAACTCTTGGGAACAGAGTGATAGCGGGGCTTGTCTTACACATGGGCCTGCGCATTGCTCAGAGTGTGAGTATGTTGATTCTGGTTGTACTTGTTCGGGGACTGATTTGGATACCCATTACATTATCGGCTCTAATGACCTTGACCTCATGACTCGCCTCCGAAATGCCGGTACGGACCATCGGAAGTTCATGCGGATGATCGAGGTGTATGCAGACATCACGGCGCCGCTGTATTGGTGGAAGGAGTTTAAGACATACCGTGCGGGCAGAAAGTTTGGAGATGATGAGCCGGACATCATTGATGATGGATATTTGGAATACGACATCGAGATGAATTCCTGCTCGACGATGCACAAGATTGCAGCGAAAGAGTTCACACTGGAGGATTTCAGTTGTGAGCATTTGTCTGAGCCAGCTATTAGTGTTCTGAAAAATACTATTGAGGCTCTTAATCAAGCTAGGGATTTATATTTAGGATATGACGGCTTCAAACACACATGGGGCGACTGGGAAAAGAAGCATTACTGGTGGCAGATGATCCAGCTCCTGCCTAGCTCGTATAACCAGAAGCGGACCATCATGCTGAGCTATGAGGTTCTGGCGAATATGTACAAGTCACGCAAGAACCATAAGCTCGACGAGTGGCATACGTTCTGCGACTGGATCGAGACCCTCCCCTATTCGGAGCTGATTACGGGTGGTCTCCGTGATATCAACGTTATTGATGAATGGAATAAATTCGGTCATGTGAACTACGTCTCAAGTGCAAAGCCGAACTGCAAGGTTGTGATTACAAAAGAAGGAGATACTTCGAATGCCAAACCTGAATGACAAAATCTTCATCCTCTTTACGCAGAAGGAAGTGGATAAACTGAAAGAAGGTCTGCCGGTCTCGCTCTATGATGAAGAAACCGGGAAACAGACTGTATTTATGACCGAAGAAGGTTATAAGGAGATGAACGACTGGTGGGACGGACCTCCGGACTGATGCAGAATTTTGTAGTTGCTCGTGGAAACGGAAAAAAGCCAGTATTGCCTTGAACAATTTAAGAAAATGAAAAAGGAGTTAGTAAAAATGTCGCAGATTGATATTCGCAAACATCTCGCATATCTCAATGAAAAATATGGTGTCCAGATGGAGACTGATGATGTCAGTGATGGATACCACACGTTCGGCTGTCTGTATGAGCAGCGCTGCATCCTGTTTGCGGCTCTGGTGGGAGCATATCGTGATCGGGCGTGGAAGTCTCGGCTCCATTCGGACGGTGAACCCTGCTTCGGTGGTGGATGGTTTATCGTCGGTATCAACACACCGCAGGGACAGTACACATATCACTATCCCGAGGATGACTGGTATCTGTTCGACTGTGAAGAGATCGAGCGGGCACCGGAATGGGATGGACATACGGC
>DHJV01000008.1:3307-4480 GCA_002404515.1 Lachnospiraceae bacterium UBA4711
GTCGGGTTTCTGACGCTCGATAAGTACAATCAGTCGGATAGTATCAGACCGACATCGGAGGAATAAAAGATGATCATCATTGCGTGCCTGATCTGGGTCGGAGTTCAGCTTGGAGCTCCGGCCACTTTTTATATTTTGCTTGGCATTGACGCTGTAATTAAGATTCTGGCGTTTGGCGTTAAGTTGGGAGAAAAGACATGAGTATCTTCAAGAACCCGGAATCCTGTCCGAACTGTGTCCACAAGGATGTCTGTATGTATAAAGACAACTACGCACAGCTCGTAGCGGATCTCGAAAAAGATGATCGACTTTTACCGACAGGCGTGGATTTTATTCAACCGCTTGTTGTGAGATGCAAATACTTTAAGACTGAAAAAATTGAAAGGAAACCGATGACATATGAATACGACTGAAAGAAAGACTGAAGAACTGACAGTAGACGATTATCTCAAGATGTGCGAGCAGTGTGCACGGCTCGAAAAGAAAAATGCCGAACTCTCTGACACCATCAATCGGATGCACGGCGGCTGCGAAAGAGCTGTGGAATTGCAGCGTCTTTTAGCCGAATTGTTTAACATCGGACGAGATGAGGTCGTATCTGACGATGAGATTCGGAGAAGGATGAAAAACCTTCGAGATGAGGTTACAAAACTCACAAAAGAAAACATTCGACTTTATAACCAGCGTATTCAGTTGGAGGACGAGAAAAAGCAGCAAGCGGATTATATTCTCGAACTTCGAACTGAGCTTGAGCGGCTTCACGTAACGGCGAAAGATTCCGAAGAGATAATCAAAAATCTGCGTGAATGCATCAATATTGCCAGCAAAACTGCTCAGGATTATTACGATGAACGAGAAATCTTTCGTAAGGTTAAAGATGCATACGAAGACAGGCACAATGCTATTGTAAAAGAATTTGATAACCGCGTAAAGGATGCTGACGCCAAGATCCAGTCTACTAATGATCGTGCTGCAAACGCAAAGAAAGAGGCAAAGGCGGTCAAGGAGAGGGCTGAGAGCGCTTCTGAGCGGGTTCGGTATCTGGAGAGAAAACTTCGAGATGTGGAGAGTCTTAATGATTCGCTGATGAAGGAGTTGGCGAGAAGACAGTTTAACATTGCACGAGATGAAGCTGTATCTGAAATTCGAGAGCATGATGCGGATGTCTATCAG
>DHJV01000112.1 GCA_002404515.1 Lachnospiraceae bacterium UBA4711
GATAAGTGTGGCTGTATGTGATACACAGGCGGGAAAATATAAATTTTTAGGGCATGTGCGCAATAAAGATGGAAGTCCGATGATGCGGTATGTATGCTTTGACCCGGCGGTGCTGAATGATGATGGCGTGATAAGACTTTATTATGGTACGCAGTATGATTACGAAGAACAGCCAGACTTCCCGGAAAATGATACCTATGTGAAACAGGAGATGGAGATGTTTGGGCGTACAAGAGAAGAAATCCTGTCATACCCGGACAGTATTATGGGTCCTGTGATGCTGGTGCTCGAGGACGATATGCTGACCGTGAAAGAAGAGCCGAAGCATATTATTCCGTATAAGGTGAAAGGAACTTCGTTTGAGGCACATCCATTTTTTGAAGCGTCCTCCATGCGAAAAGTAGGAGATAAATATTATTTTGTCTATTCTTCAAAGCAGAATCATGAGCTTTGTTATGCCGTAAGTGATCGTCCGGATGGTGGATTTACGTTTGGCGGAACGATTGTCTCAAATGGAGATGTCGGGCTGGATGGCAGACCGCTGGAAGAAAAGCTCAATATGACCGGAACGACACATGGAAGCATTATCGAAATAAATGGTCAGTGGTATGTGTTTTATCACAGACTCACACACAAATCCGACTATAGCAGACAGGCATGTGCGGAGAAGATAAAGATAGAAGCAGATGGAAGTATTCGTCAGGTAGAGGTTACAAGCTGCGGGTTAAATGATGGACCACTTGTTGCAGAGGGAAGTTATCCGGCGGTGATTGCCTGCAATCTGACGAACGGAAGTATGCCACATGGAAATAACAGCATATACAAAGAAGAATTCCCGAACGTAACGAATATCGGGGAAGAGCGTTTTATTGGCGAGATTGATCATGGAACTTTGATTGGATACAAATATTTTGATTTCAGGAATGTAACCAGAATCGGAATTGTTGGAAGGATTGAAACAGAAGAAAATAAGGCGAGATTTGATGCACCAGCCCGGCTCGATGCACGGAGCAGACTGATTCATAAACCAGTAGATATTCCAGTGCCTGAAAACAATTTCTTCGAGCTGCGGCTGGAACCGGAAGGCCCGGCCTGCGGGGAAATCAAGATAACAGGTGCAGAAGATGAACATGCATGGGAATGCTTTACGGGGGATGTCCGGATTCCGGATGGCGTACATGCATTGTACCTGATCTATCACGGAAAAGATAAATTTCAGATGAAGGAATTGAAATTCTTATAGATCGTAATTGAACAGATAAAAAGAAAGCTATGCGTATACGTTTGTATGACCGCTGTCAGACAGATAGCGGGAAACAGGAAATACGCATAGCTTTTTTCTTTTTTCCGTGATTCATAAGATTTCTATAAAAATATAAATAATTCCTGTTATTGTATGCGTTTAACAATATTCCCAAGCAAAAATAGAGAAAGAAGTGTGAAAACAAGGTGAAAATAATGACAGTAAGAATGAAAATGTGCTATAATAACACCAATTATGCAATAGAACTTGAGGTGTGAACATTGAGAATAAAGAAAAGAGCCTTATATTTCTTCTGCGTGTGCTGCCTGATTTTCAGCCTGGCAGGATGTGGAAAGAAAGGGGATACAACACTGGCGGATGGAAAATTCCTGATGTTGTCATCGACAGTCAAAGGCGAGGCGGTTGAGACATACGAGATGTATACGCTGCATGCGGAGATTAGTGACAATGGAAATGTCCGCATCTATGCAGATGATTTTAATCGTTGGGTGCCGAGTGATCCCTGCCCGGAGGAGACGGTACAGTTATCGGCAGATACGATCCGGCAGATTAAGGATATCATAGATGAGATTGATCTGTATCATATGCGAAGAAATATCGGAAGCCGGGATTTGAAAGACGGTGAATACAAAGAACTGACGTTGTATACGGCGTCGGGGGAGCATGTATCTGGAGGCTTAAATCCATCGAACCGGGAGTTCCTGAAGCTGTATGATTATGTGGAAGATCAGATTCGGGAGGTGGAATACCGGTATCGGACGAAGATTGCTGAGATGCAGAAAAAAGCCATCTCGATGGAACAAAATAAGAATGTGTACATTACGGATTCTCAGGAAGAGACAATGGTTGCACAGGAAGAGATCAACGATGTCTATGTGACCTGTGGGGCGCAGCATACAAGATATGAGGAAACGGCTACCGCAGATGCAGCGGAACCGGTCAATTATTATGTTACGTTCCTGCTTGCAGATGCAGGGGCGGAAGCGTTACGGGCAGATACAAAGAGCTGTAACGAGGACAATGCCATGTATTACAAAGTGTATCAGGACAATGCATATGCATTTACGTTCTGTGTACAGGAGCCGGTCATGACAGATGAGATTTATGTATACGAGACAATGGATGCAGAAGAAGCGGTTGCGAAAGCAAAAGAACTACGGGATAGCTTGTATTAAATATAGAAAAAGGTTGGAAGAAAGATGAACAAATTAAAAGCAGTAATTTTGGCAGCAGGAAAGGGAACACGGATGAATTCGGATCTGCCGAAGGTCATTCACAAGTGCTTAGGCAGACCAATGGTGCATTATGTCATTCAGGCGTGCAAGGATGCAGGCGCTGGTGAGGTATGTGTGATCGTTGGCTATAAGGGCAGAGAAGTTAAGGATGCGATCTATGATGTTGTAGATTATGTAGAGCAGAAAGAACAGCTTGGAACCGGTCATGCCGTGAAATGTGCCAAGGATTTTATTGGTACAGAAGGTGATACACTGGTACTTTGTGGAGACACACCACTGATTACCGGAAAGACTCTGACGGAGCTTGTTGAGAAGCATCGCAAGGAGGCAAACGGCGTAACCGTTCTGTCTGCGATTTTGGACGATGCAACCGGATACGGACGAATCATCCGTGATGCGGCAGGCAATTTTGAGAAGATTGTTGAGCACAAGGATGCAACCGAAGAAGAACGTGCATGCAAGGAAGTAAATTCCGGTATGTATATCTTTAATTCCGAGGCACTTTCAGCGAGTCTGGATCTGCTGAGCAACGATAATGCCGCAGGGGAATATTATCTGACGGATACGATTGCTCTGATCAAGAAGATCGGTCTCAAGGTATCAGCACTTCCGCTTACCGGAGATGCCTGCGATGAGATCCGCGGAGTGAATACGATCGACCAGCTGGAAGAAGCAGAGCAGATCATGTGTCGCCGTGAGGATTAGGAGGCAGACGATGAAAATAATCGTAGGACTGGGAAATCCGACGAAGGAATATGCCGGAACGAGGCATAATGTTGGGTTCTCCGTGATATATAATATCAGTGATGCATATAATATTCCGGTCGAGACGAAGAAGCATAAAGCACTGATCGGAAAAGGTATCATTGAGGGTGAGAAGGTGATTCTTGCCATGCCACAGACATATATGAATTTAAGTGGCGAGAGTGTGCGGGAGCTGATGGATTATTATAAATGTGATCTGTCTGATCTGATTGTCATTTATGATGATATCAGTCTGGATGTCGGCAAGCTTCGCATCCGCGCGAAAGGCAGTGCCGGCGGACACAATGGAATCAAAAATATCATTGCGCAGCTTGGAACACAGGAGTTTACGCGCATCAAGATTGGTGTCGGTGAAAAGCCGGCGAAGATGGATCTGGCAGATTATGTGCTTGGACGGTTCTCGAAAGAGGAACAGCCAGTCATCCGGGAGAGTGCTGACCGGGCAAGGGAAGCAGTCTGTGAGATGATCACGCATGATGTGGCTTCTGCTATGAACAAGTTTAATTAGGTAAAAAAATAATAGAAAAGAGGATCAGAAAATGAAGGCATTGACACTTGCATTTCAGGATGATCCAAGGTTTGCAGAGTTAAAAAAACACCGGGTTGAGACA
>DHJV01000005.1:0-1823 GCA_002404515.1 Lachnospiraceae bacterium UBA4711
GCGGAACAGTTGATACTATATCATAGAACATTTTACTTGTCAATAATAAAATATAGTCTGTAATTACCTGTTTCCATAGAATCAGGGAGTCAGTTTTTTCGCAACTACAACAAATCTTCCGTTGTCTGTATGATACGCACAGGTCGATAATGTAAGCAGCGAATCTCCATAAGATGCTCCAGTTTCAATCGTATATCCGGTCAATGCTTTGCAGCCGGATACATACTGGTTAAACGCAGTTTCGTCTTCCGCATCAAAAAACTGATAATAACGGAACCCTTCTTCTCCTTCTGCCAGTATGTGGGTACGAAATGCCGCAATCACCTCATACGTTCCATTTCCATAAATGGTATCAAACTGAATATATTTGTGATTTTTATAAAATGCTTCATCCTCATATTTCAACAGATCATGAAACATCTTTCCGGTTTTCATATTGTGTCCGTATATTAAAATATTATCCGAAGGCTTCTGCACATTGCTGTCAAGATCGACAAACAAAGTACCTGCGTTGCTGTATTCGCCATAGAAATCCCGATGGATATAATACTCTTCGTCCTCCGGTGTCTGCATAACCGGATAATCGATGTTTGTATCCTCGATGGATAACCAGCCGATGAAATCCTGATTTTTACGATACAGGGATGCAAAAGACTTCTGAACACGTGTGCCATTGATCTCTACGAATTCCAATCCCGGCTCTGCATCACCGGCAGTTGCCACATAGACAATCTCTTCTTCCCCCACCGGGGTATCAATCATAGCTTCCAGCTCCTGAAACTGATCTTCACTTTTCTTGCTCTGCAGAAAATAATAGGCAAGATACCCTGCAGAGCCAAGAAAAATACAGATCAATACAGCCAGACATAAATTATATACGATACGTTTTTTCTTTTTCATAGCTCATCAAAAATATTTTTTGCTTCCCCACAGATTATTCTGCTTCAAAGCAGTATATTCCTCGTACGCTTGATCTAATATCTGCTTTTCATTCGGAAATTTTAACAGATGATATGCCTCATGATATTTGTAATATCCAGAATCCATAAAATATTCTTCCCGCTGCGGCTTGCTGTAATAGCTGTCCGCCATCATCAGATACCAGTGTACATCCTTGTTAACGACATCATAAGAGGTGTTAAACGTATAGTTGCTTTTTCCAACGTATTTGATAATCTGAGCGCTCACGCCGGTTTCCTCTTTTACTTCCCGAAGCGCAGTTTCATTGTGCTGTTCGCCCTCTTCAACTGTTCCTTTCGGAAGAACCCAGCCTTCGTATTTATTCCTGTAATTCTTATATAACAACAGGATTTTCCCTCGAAAGATTACCACACCACCACAGCTTGTTGCTTCAATCATTGCAATTCCTCCTGCTTTTTCCATTGGTGTGTCCCAAAATTGAATTTATTATAGCAGATTCTGTGGCATGTCGCAAGGTAAACTATTTACTGTAATACGCATCAAACACCTGTCTGGCAACCCACGCACCTGTGACGCCGGTCACGTTGGACTGTTCGGTAATTGCACAGACTACGATATCTGGATTATCTGGGTCGGAAAAGCCAACAAACCATGAATTACAATTTCCCTCATTGTCAAATTCTGCCGTACCAGTTTTTCCGGCAACGGAGTAAGATAACCCGGAGAAATACCCGGAACCAGTACCATATTCACAAACGCCTTTCATATAGTTCGTCAGGATGTTTGCTTCATCTGCGGTCATAAGTGTACCCGCTTCTTTTGGCCGGAAGGTTTTGATTCTGGCACCGTCATCGTTTTCAATCGAGTCGATTGTGTATGGCTTCATCAGGACACCGTCGTTG
>DHJV01000005.1:1851-4080 GCA_002404515.1 Lachnospiraceae bacterium UBA4711
CACCGTCGTTGGCAATCGCGGACATGATCATCGCATTGTGAAGTGGTGTAATCTTCGTATCTCCCTGTCCGATGACGGTCTGTGGAATCGCATCATCCGGCGAATCCGCAGTAATCTGGAACTGCGAGGAGTTATAAGTGCCATCGTATGGCAGATCTTTGTTAAACAACAGTTCTTCGGCTGTGGAACGATACGAACCTTTATTTAATGTCTCTCCGATTGTTGCAAAGCTCACATTGCAGGAATAAGCAAGTGCATCTGCAAGCGACAGATCACCGTGTGCCTTGTTGTTGCTGCAACGGATTCCAACACCTGAGAAAATGGAATTTCCATCACAGTGGAACTGATAGCTGTTGTAGGTCGTTGGATTCTCACGTATGAATTCCAGCAGGGATACCACCTTGAAGGTGGAACCCGGTGCATAAAGTCCCTGCGTTGCACGATTTAACAGGATTGTACTCTCTGATCCTTCCTCGGTCTGCAGATAACTCCAGACATTTTCAATATCGTTTGGATCATAGTCAGGCTTTGAAACCATACATAAAATCTTTCCGGTAGATGGCTCGATTGCGATCACGGCTCCCTTGCAGCTTCCGAGTGCATTGTAAGCGGCTGCCTGTAGATCATAATCTACGGTCGTGATGACATTGTCACCACGGTTTTTCTCTTCCTTTAATTCGCGGTAGACACGTTCAAAGATATTGATGTGTGACCGCAGCATATAGAAATTCCCGGCAAGCTCCAGACCTGCTTTGCCATATTCGTCATAGCCAACCAGATGCGAGAACATGTTGCTATATGGATAAGAACGATTCGTGTTTCCTTCTTCGTCGGTCTCGCTTGTCGCAATCACAACACCATCACTTGTGATAATATCGCCTCGCTCTACGGTCTTGGCAAAAGAATCCTGCCGTACATTCCGGGAGTTTGCAATCACAGTCTCAGCCTTGAACTGCATGAAATAGATCACATACGCGATCATGCCGACAAACACCGTTACCATCAGATAAGTAATCACAATGATTGGACGGTTCTTAATCTTATTTTTTTTAATTCGTTGTTTTTCTTTCGCGATCAGTTCTTCTTCCGGTGTTAACGGCTGACTCCTGTTCGCGGAGCTTTTGTCTTGCTTTTTCTTTTTCTCTTTCATACTTCACTGCCTCACTACTACTTATTACATATACCCCCTGCACAATCGCAAATATGATAAGGGTACTTAATACCGAACTGACACCATAACTGACAAGTGGAAGTGTCACACCTGTGGAAGGAATGAATTTTGTCACACCACCGAGATTTAAGAAGCACTGCACAATGTAGATGCTTGAAAATCCAAGTGCGACATATTTATAAAATGGTTCCTTACATTTCATTGCCACATTCGCAAAGGAAAGGAAAATGCTCACGATTACCAGAATCATTGCAAGTCCGAAGATGACGCCAAGCTCCTCGCAGATCGCAGAAAAGATAAAATCACTTTCACTGACCGGAATACTTCCGGCGGCACCCTGTGTCAGCCCGGAGCCTGCATATCCGCCCGTTCCGATTGCAAAAAGCGACTGACACAACTGGTAACCACCACCATCAATATCTGCAAATGGATTCTGCCATGCATGGACTCGCACCATAACATGTTGGAACAGCGAATTTTTAAACAGCGCATAGCCTAACATGACGGCACCCGCGCCAAGCGAGATTCCGCCGACCAGAAAGACCGGACGTGAAGTCGCAACATACACCATCAAAACGTAGGTTATGTAGAAGATCACAGCCGCACCCAAGTCCTTCTCCAACACAAGGACACCCATAAATGCTGCGGAGATCAGTGCATTTACAAAAAGTTCTTTGAATGTGCTTGCCTTTACCAGCATGGATGCTACAAAAAAAACAAACAATATCTTTACAAATTCCATCGGCTGTACAGACAGATGCCCGATATTGATCCAGTTTCTCGAACCATATTTTTCGCTTCCGAGCCCCGGAATAAATACCGTAAGCAGGAGCACCAGACCAATCACGCCATACAGTACGCCGCAATCCTTCATCTTCTTCCATTTCAACATGATATATGGAATAAATGCAGTTACGATCAGACCCACGGTTGCGAAGATAAACTGTTTCACTGCCAGATTAAAATTCAGGCGTGTGAGCATGATGTAGCCGATCAGCAGCAAAAATGATGCATTGTTTGTCAGCAGTCTCGAAGAATCCTTGTATATGCTGTGATAA
>DHJV01000024.1:0-5556 GCA_002404515.1 Lachnospiraceae bacterium UBA4711
GTTGCAAATAGGCTATTGCTCATATACCGCTTCGTTCAATTGTTTCAAGGACAGCCTTTGCGGCTTCGTATGTCTTTTCACCCTGATTATATTCGTCAATTGCAGCATCCATTCTGGCATATGCGCCATCGTGAACTTCCGATTCCAGATTATAATTTCCAAGAACATTTTTACTGTAAAGTTCGCCCGCAGTAATGTAGTTCCCTTTGTCTATCGAATCAAGGACGCGTGACGATGCAGAACAGCCTGTGCATAGCAGTAGAATCGAAATAGATAAGATTATTTCAATTATCAGCGCACACTTTCCCGTTTTCATTCTCTCTCCCTCTCTTTTCATCATACCAGAATAATTAAACGATATGAGCAAACGCAGCGGGGAGCCGGAATGCGGTTCCCCGCTGCTTGAATGCTGCGTTAGCCTCGATAGGCTCTATAAAGGAATGTCACAATTTGAGCGCGGGTGCAGGATGTATTGGGACTGAACGCTGTCGTGCTCGTTCCGGTCGTAATTCCGTGATCGACCGCCCATTTTACAGCATCTGCGTAATAAGCCGTCTGCGGAACGTCCGTAAACGCGGAATATCCCATAACGGAAGGCGCACCATTCGCGCGGTGCAGGAACGTCACGACCTGTGCGCGGTCGATGACCGCATCCGGACTGAATGTCGTGCTGCTTATACCGGTCGTAATGCCTTCTTCCAGCGCCCACAGAACCGCGTCATAGTAATACGCGCTGGGAGAGACGTCTGTAAACGGCATACGGCTGTTTTTTGGTGCGGGCGAACCGGAGGCGCGCCAAAGGAACGTGACCGCCTGCGCGCGGGTGCAGGTCGTATACGGGGAGAATCTTGTTCTGCTCGTTCCCGTCGTGATCCCATTCTCGACCGCCCAGAGAACAGCGTCGTAGAAGTAGTCCGTTTTGGAAACGTCGGTAAAGACAATGTTCTCTTTTTGAGAGTTACCCGGGCGCGTGCTCGTACTAGTATCAGAAAGCGTTCTATCTGGTATTTCGGTCGAAACGGTAAACTTCTTGTCACCGTTAGAGCGTGTCGGCAAATCATATACATCTGAGTAAACGAGCGAATATGCCTTCTGATTCTCTATCGGTGCATCGGATGTTACGACTATTTCCTCATCATTCACGTTGTATTGAATTTGTGCTTTGCCTTCGGCATCGCCAGTTAATAACACCAGATTTGTTTCGCCATCATTGGTAGTAGTATTAGTAGCGATATATGTTTCAAAAGAATAGTTGCTGTTCAATCCCTCGTTTATAATAACGCCCGAAGCAAAGTCGTATTCTACTGTTTGGATACCAGCACCTTTGACACAGAAATATTTATCAGTGGTAGATACATTCATGTCAAACGTCTCATCTGATTCAAATTTAACAGAATACACAGAGCTATATGGAATATCAACCAGCCATGTGCTATGTTCGCCGTTAATAAACATGTCTACTGATATGGGATTGAGCGTACCAGAAAAACTCCCATTGTTGCCATAGCAAAAAGTTGCCCCTGTTTCGTCCGTCAATGTAAACGTACCGTTCATAGGAAATTCAATTTTTGCTGTAGATTCGCTGTTCTGCCTGCTCATTTGCGAATAAGGTTTCACAGAATACAAATCACCAAGAGTCGATACTTTAACATATGTGCTAGTCACGTCTGTAATGTGATTTCCATTTGAATCTGTAAATGAAAATGTCCGACAATCTGAAGATACATCCATATCAATAAAGTGTTCATTCCGTGGCGAACAATTTTCATCATAAAGCTGGACAATGTAGGAACCATTATCGCGTTGCTTGACCGAACAAGCCAAAATAGCATGACCAGACAGCTTTCCTTTTTTGTTGTAGTATCCATAACCCAGCACAGCAATACTACCAGACTGAAGGACTTCAATTAACTTCGGCATTGCCATATAGGTTTCAGCACCAGAGAAAGACACGCTTGGTATTATGTCAGAATACTGCGACAGTTGATAATATGTAACACTATTTAGTAGTTTTGCATCTTTATAAGGTAGCGGCAATTCATAATAATAATCTGCAAAACCGCTTGAAATGTCTTTACAAGTAACATTGCCTCCGTAAACAAGTGCCATAGTAGTTGCAATTCCGTAGCAGCTTCCTTCCCACTTTTTCTTCATATATTTTTTAATGTCGCTTTTAGTAGCCGCATCGGATTTAGCTGTGAGTCTTTTATACAGTTCGTCTGGAATATCGTAGTCTTTAACTCCATAAAAACCGCTGTCTTTTGTGCTACTGCTATGGCTAAAGCTGTTATTATCATGTCCAAGCGTAAACCCACGCAAAAAAGTAAAAGAATAAGTGCGAGGTAAGATTCCAGCGAATCCTTGTGCTGTTGATGAAAGAATCAGTCCACTATCAACGCTGATATAATACCGTCCTCCATATGATAGCGATGCAAATGCCAATGGGATTGTCAGTATATTTCCGTTTATATACCCGCCTAACGCGTAGAATTTTGCGGAATCGATTTTCAGCGCCGTTTCATCCGTATTATAGTTCTTAATATAGATGCTGCCCTTTGTCCAGTTCAGGTTCTTGCTGAGCCCCTGATTGAACGTAAGCACCAAGCTGTCGTCCTCTGTCACATCTGTCGCACCATTCGCTGGGGAGGTGGATATCAACTTCAGCTCGTCCGTTGGCTCGCTCGGTTCGGTCGGTGGGGTGCCGGTTTTGAATTCCAGCCAGCCTTGTTCCATGTAATGCTTTACGTCGTCCTGCTGCTGGACGGCATCCCAGCCGGTCGCATTCTCAGGGTAGTAGACAACTGTATTGATTGCGCAGCCTAACGTATCAAATACCGGCGCAGTTTTTCCTGTAAAGTAAAGAGTCTGTGCTGCCCCATGAAGTTCTACCCGATAGTAATCTGAAGTAAAATCTGTTACGGAGGCAGGCAAAACCAGTGTTGGTACCGCAGGATATGCAAATGCAGTTGAAGCAACTCTTCTGATGCCTTCGGCTAAATCCACATTCACAAGGTTGTCGCAACACAAGAACGCATAGCTTCCAACTTTTTGAACGCTGGCCGGGATAGAAACGGCAGTGATATTAGTATTGCCTTTGAACGCTTCGCCCGCGATTTTTGTCGTTCCATTCGGAACGGCGTAGCTTCTGTCCGTCTTTCCTGCTGGATAGCACAGAAGCGTATTTCCTGTGAACAGAACGCCGTCCACAGAGCGATATTTGGAATGGCTGGGGTCAACTGTGATCGATTGCAGATTTACACAGCCCTCGAAACAAAGCGTCGTTTCGTAATCAGCGTCAGTGCCGTCACCCGAGATCGTTTTCAATGAAGCTGGAATATAAATCGATTTGAGACCTGTATATGCAAGCGCCATTCCACCAAGGCTCGTCACATTTGTGAGTTCAATAGATTCGAGCTTTTCTGCGCCACAGAATGCATGATCCCCGACTTTTGTGACTGTAGGCGCAATGGACACGCTGCTAAGGTTCGGATAGGTTTTATCAGACCATTCGCCACGGCCAAAGGCTTCTGACCCAATTGAGGTTATACCTGAATTGATGATTACGTGTTCGATCTCTTCCCGATAGGCATCCCAAGGTGGTGCATTCTCAATTCCCATGAGCCGGTCTGTCTCATAATCCGCCATGTCGCCGCTGCCGCTGATGGACAGTGTTTTCGTTGCGGCGTTGTAGCTCCATGTGGCGTTTTTGCCGCAGGAGCCCGAGGTCGCGCTTGCGGCAAGAACGCCGACAGGCAGCAGCCCAAATATCAGGCATACTGCTAAGAGAATACTGATGATGCGTTTTTTCATGTTCTTTCCTTCCTTTCATGTAACTCTGATGATATATATGAAATTGGATACAAAGCTACAGCTTTTTAGCCACGAAATATTGGAAATACTCTTGAAATACTTTGTTGGAAATGCTAACATAAAATTGCTTGTGTGGTTATACATGGAAACGTTAGATCTGTGGTTAACAAACTGTACTTATGTATCCGTTTTTTCTTTCGTCCACAGGAGGAACGTCCTGTGGGCGATTTTTAACTGCGCTGCAGCCTGTCTTGCAGAGATTTCACCGTGCTCCCATCGCTGCCGCACCAAAGGAAAATCATCCGGTCTCTGCATCGGCTGCCTGCCAAAACGCACGCCCCGCGCCTTCGCCGCCGCAATCCCCTCCGCCTGTCTCTGCCGGATGAATTCGCGCTCGGTTTGCGCGACATAGGAAAGCAACTGCAAGACAATATCCGCAATCAGCGTGCCGGTCAGGTCTCGATTTTGCCGCGTGTCCAGCAGCGGCATATCCAGCACCACAATGTCAATGCCCTTTGTTTGGGTGAGCAGCCGCCACTGCTCTAAAATTTCTGCGTAGTTTCGTCCAAGACGGTCGATACTTTTGATATAAAGCAGATCGTCTTTTTTCAATTTCCGTACCAGCCGCTTGTACTGCGGGCGGTTGAAGTCCTTACCGGATTGCTTATCCATAAAGATGTTTTTCTCCGGGATTTTCAGTTCCCGCAGCGCGATCAGCTGCCGATCTTCGTTCTGGTCGCGGGTGCTGACCCGGATATAGCCATATAAATTTCCCAACGAATCGCCCCTTTCTGCTAAAAGTGAATTTTTGTTCTATGTATCGCAATCCAACTGTTCTTTCATTGACAACATCGTTGGATTGCATATCGCAGATTGGCTTGTTTCGTTTGAGTCGATTTTTCGCCTTGCGATAAAACGGCCAAAGCATCTCTCCTGACGCTTTGGCCGTTGCTCTTTATTCTACCATAGCAGATTGGTTATCGCTTTCAGGATGTCTGTACAGGCTGGATAGCCAGCGCAGTATTCTTGACCTGATACGTCACCCCGCCAGTTTCGCTCTTCGCCTTTTGGCAGCACACCTCCGGATGTTCCGCAGCAAGGGCGGCAAGCTGTTTCTGCAAGTCAGGATTCAGCGTAAACACGCTGCTTGTTCCGTCCTCGCTGGCGTAAATCATGGTTTCCAACTTAAACATCGTCAATGAGTTCGTCATCTTCGGATTCATCAAAAATAGTCGGCCCCCAATCTTCGTCTTTTTCAATGTCCTTTGACATTTTCTGCATCATGGCGTAATGCTCCATCTCGGAACGAACAACGTAGAACATCTGGTCGTACCAGTCTGCCAAAGATTCATCCTCCAGCTTCTGGCAGAAGTTGCGAACCCGCTTGTTCTGGTCAGGGTCAACCGTCAACCCTGCAACTTCGGACAGCCGCTTGCGGGTCAGTTCCAGATTAGCGCAGCCATAGGTGCAGAGCAGATTCTTTTCTTCAAACGTCAGTTTCATAGGCTTGTACCTCCATATCAAAAAAGGGTCTGCCGTGTGCAGACCCAATGTAACAAAAAGACTGCCTTGCATTGTGCAGAGCGGTCAGGGAAACCGTATTATATTAAGCAAAAATCAGTTCAACCTTGACGATTTCTTCGGCGCGATTGCGGATGTTGTTCATCCGCTGCACCCAGTCCATCTGATTGGCAGCTTTCAGGGCTTCGGTCACACCCTCGGCTTCCTGCATCTGCTGGACAATCA